>NZ_JAAHHM010000095.1:0-27700 GCF_010692445.1 Moorena sp. SIO3E8
TAAAGCCAAGCACAAGCATCTACATTCCCGGGTGGACTGAATAGGCTTGAGCCGGATGAGTGCGAAAGTCTCAAGTCCGGTTCTTAGGGGAGGAGGAGATGGTAACATCTCCTACCTTACCCGACAAGGAAAATAAGGATGCAGCCTGGTATTACCCGAGCACCAAGGAGAAGGCGAAACCTATTGAAGGGTATGTTGCTTTCCGGGGCGGGGTGAGAGTTGAGGTGTAGGTGATAAAGGGACTTTTTAAGGGGGATTTGGGAAAATTTTCCCCAGCAGTTGCCATAAAAGCTATAATATATGCTATAATATAAATCGCACGGTACGCGGACGTGGCGGAATTGGTAGACGCGCTAGATTTAGGTTCTAGTGTCGCAAGACGTGAAGGTTCAAGTCCTTTCGTCCGCATATAAAGGCTATTAAGGGTTCTAGGCATCTAGAAAGCTAGAACCCTCAGCCAATTCTTAGGGATTAGTTGTATTAGTGACTATTGTCTTTAGCGGATAATTAGTGCCACCTTACCTGTCATGGAACCAGCTTCGATAGCGTTGTGAGCAGCAGCAGCTTCTTTGAGGGGAAACCGTTGGGATACTCTTAAACAGTAATAAATCGGTACAAAACCGGATAATACAGTCAAGGTGCAATTTATTGTTGCCTGAGTGAGGGGTGGTCATACAGTAATTGGAGTCAAACCTTCCACCCGTCTGTCTAGGCGTTCCTCAAATCCCGTTGAGGAGTTGCTTGAAAGCCTGGGTTTTAGTATGCTTGCAATCAAGCCAGTCAAGCTCAACTGCATCAACTAAGTCCAGTCCCATACCTTCCAAGTAACGCGCGGTACGACGCAATAACACTGCCTGCACCTCGGTTCTACTCATGTACCGAGTTACTTCCTTGTCGGTAGCGCGAGCAAGGATATTTTTGGCAGCATTATAGTCAGCCTGCAACACGACCCCGTCAAATCCGGTAAAATTGTCCCCAGTCCTTTTCCCAAGAAGGGTTCCATTCCTGGAGTCAATTTGCGACGTGTAGCTAGGCTGAACTTCTGTTACAACCGAACCAGTCCAATCAGCCCATTTCTGCAAGGAGTCCCGCATCACTCCTTTCATCCAACTACTAAGCTTACGGGACACGGCTTTAGACTGGCGTTTATTTCGGATTGGCTGTGTTAAATCTTCAGCAAATACTTTTAATGACTCCCCGTTAAAGAGGGATTTAGAAGCCGCTCCTATTATGGCCGTTAGTTCTGATTGATTCTGTCTGTAGCGGCGATTTTCTGTTTTTCTGGTCAGGTTCTTTTCAAGTATTCGAGCCGACTTGGCTGGGTCTAACTTTTCTAGCTTTCTGTGAAGCGCCCAAAGCTTTCCTCTATTACGGTTTTTGGCACATATACGATCGGATTTTTTAGTAGCAATTCTACCTAGTCCTTTTCCGTGAGCCTGACCCTCTGAATCATAGAAAGCCTCTGTGTATCCCTTGTCTACCCCGAGACTACGACGTTCAGATGAGATTTCAACGGTTCCATGATCTACTAGAAAGTGAATTTCAAATCTTTGCAGGAATTGGTTGTGGATTAACCTGATTTGTCCTTTTATTTTTCGATTAGATCTTACAACTATCCTGTTTCTCTTCCCTCTTCTTAGTCCAGCTAATTCTAGCTGGTAAGTTTGACGGGAGAGTCTTTTACATTTGTACCCACCTTGTTGATAGACTATCTGGTTTTTCACCCAGGAATGTCCCCTCTGAAATTCCTTTCTGACAAGCCTGTGCAAGAGCGAATTGTTCAGGAAGGCTAAAGTTTTAAGTTGTTTGCAAAGCTCCTTCCGTTTCTTTTGATTATCTTTCCCAGGAAACTTTTTGTAAATCTTTTTAACTACCGCTTCAGTACAAGCAGCCTGTTGAGCTGTGATAGCTTTAGCTACATCACTGACAGTCCATTCCATTAATTTGGAAGGTAGTCCCAGTGATTCAGGAGTTCTAAAGCTCCTAACTTCTGGGTAAGCTTTTTTCCAGTCAAGTCCCCAATGGCTGATGCTGCCCAATTTGTTGTAGGACTCAGACCTGACGACGCCCAACTTCTTCATCGTAGACAACAATTCAATCTCAACTGACTCAGCCATCCCCACCACCGGAACGACCTGAGTCGATATTTTTTTTGTTGCTCCTACTTTCTTGGGCATCGTCATCTTGGTTGGTATATGTCTAGTATATCATTTTTTGTCAGGATTGTCCAATTTACTAGCTGTATTTTTGATCTCTTTTTCGTAGCGACGAAGAAAGTAGAGTTTGGAACTGAAACAGTGCATTATCGACATAAAGTCATCCATTAGTTCCTGCTGGGGAGACTTATAGGTGTTGTTTAGCACTACAATCTGACACTTATGTAATGAGCAAAACCATTCCACAAAGTCAAAGCCAAACCTGCATAACCTATCCTTGTGAGCTACTACTATTGTTTTAATCTCAGATTTTGCAACTCTTTCCATTAATCCAATGAATTTACGTCGTTTGAAATTCAACCCAGATCCATATTCTGAATAGCATCGACAATTAGGATAATTCCGACCCAAGTACTCAATCTGAGAGGTCAAATCATTAGATTGAGACCTGGTTGACACTCTGGCATAGAGGACGACAGAACGAGAGTCCTCTCCGTCTATTAATCGCTCAATAGAACTTGCTAGATAACGTCGGTGCCCGCCGGGTGATCTAATGCATTTAATCTTGCCGATTTCTGCCCACCTGGCTAAAGTCCTGGTATTGTAGCCATATTTTTTTTGAGCTTCGATCGGAGTAAGATACATAGGATGTCCAACTAATACTGTTTTGTCCGATTTTATCCCAATTTTAAAGGGTCTAATCGCGAGGCTGAGGTGAATTTTCAGTTTACCTTCATCAATCCAATTAGCACACTGCTGGAGAATCTCGGTTTGGTGCTGTTGAGCTGTAGTGAGTCCTTTCAAGGCTGGGGTGAGCATGAGTTCTAGACTGATGCGCAAATTATGCGATCGCGCTGTCATGAAGCTTCCTCCACCTGGCTATCGCCGTTCGCGTAGCGTGGCGATAGCCAGGTGGAGGTGTCTTATGCTAATTTAGAGCTACCCCTAGCCCATAAATCACATAGACAAGCCCAGCTTCTAGGCGATCGTCCAGAGCTTTTGCTGGAACGACCCTCGTTGTCATTTCTGCGAACGAGCTTAAGTACACCTCTAGCACCGATGTTGTAAGCGCCGTTTAGGTCGGCATTGAAACGCTTAGCTGAGGGGAAGGTTGCTAGGGCATAATTTCTTGAGTTGCGTCTAACCGTACCAGAACCATCATAGGCAAGCTTCGAGGTGTAAGCTGCCACAACCTCTATTACTTTGCCACCTAATTCAGCCCATTTCATTTCTTGAAGTTACCGTAAGAGTAGTGCAGCCTTTATAGTTGGTAGGCTATGCATCAAAGGTGACAGGTGTTGTTGTAAGGCTGCACTACTCTAAGGTTTCGTCTCAGTAAAATCGCGAATTTTTGCCTTAAGCCATCCATGAAATCTTTGTCGAAGGTTAGACCGTTTCCGGCCTCCCTTTGGCTTCCGGAGACGAAACCTTAGAATAGTGGAGCCTTAATTAATAATCTTTAACCCTTTTATGCATAACCTGCCAACTGTAAAGGCTCCACTATTCTTACGGTAACTTCAAACCATGCTTTGAGGTTCTCAAACACGATCGCTAAGGCCGTAGGCCACGCTACGCGAACAGAGTTAAACTTTTCAGCAATCTCAACAATTCGTTTTGAAACAATGTGGCCAATTTGGTTGTTGATTCTTTGGCATTTTTGATAGGTCTTAGAACAAAAACCTTTATGTAATTTTCCACCCTTTCCCATCGTTTTAGATGCCCGTACGGATACGGATTTTAGTCGTTTGTCCCGACGGTCTATGTCTCTTCTCGGGTGGATAAACTCCCTGTGGATTACAGTGCCGCCGTGGGTTACAACTGCTAGTGTTGCGGTGGTATTAATTCCTAGGTCTACCGCAGTTACATTAGCTTCTGGTTTTCGTTTTTCTGGTTGACAAGCAAACGGAACAGACAGATGACAGTACCTTTCATTGAATATCAACGAAGGGGACATCATTTTGTTAGTTACTACCTGATGGCGTTCCCTTAGTCCGGTAATTTGAACCGTAGTCCAAACCCAGTCAGAGCCGTTAAAAACCTTGACTTCGACTTGGTCGAAGCCGTGTAGTTTATAGCATTGTCCTTTGTACAGAGCTGGGTAACAACCAGTATCAGCGTTTAGTTTTGGCGGTTTACTGTCTTTCCTTTTTCGATTACCTGATTGCCACTCCCTGTAACGGGTAACAAAACTACTAACTTGACCAGCAGCAAACGCGTTCGCGAAGCGTCGGCTTTGCCGAATCGCGGCACGACGGTAGTAACTAGGAAACTTGTAAAAAGTTTTGTTGAATTGTGGGTATTTGATATTAGGACGTTTGGCTGTTTGGTGCATCAGGTGTTCGACAGCCGGAGTTAACTGATCAGCCGTTAAACATCCCAATTCATGCCAGTGAGTATAGATAATACCAACCAAATATCTGCAAGCACGACGATAGACTGTAACCGTTTCGGTGAATAGTAAACGCTGTTCAGCCCTCGGGTTAAGCCTCCATTTGTCAGTGCGAATGATCTTGGTCGGTGTTTTCACGAACTCAACTGAATTGCTAACCTATCACTAGGTTAAGCTATAGTGATTAAATATGTCAACCACTCTACGAGCTTTTGCTCACACAGTTTCGCTAATCAAGGTTCATATAGTGTTTGTCACAAAATACCGTCATCCAGTGATCACTGGGGATATCGAAGAAGATATCAAAGACCTGGTTAAAAGCATCTGCGAGAAAAATGATTGCATTCTTGAAGACGCAAAGGCAGACTTAGGGGCAAATGACCATATTCATCTTTTGATTGACTTAGCCCCTAAGGTATCGATTTCTAAACTTTGCAACACCCTCAAAACGGTAACTAGTAGGGAGATTAGGAAAAGATACGCAAAAGAATTGGCTCCCTATTACTGGAAACCAGTTTTCTGGAAAAGAGGTTTTAGTGCTGTTTCGTGCGGAGGAGCTTCTCTTTCGGTACTGAAGCAATATATAGAAAACCAAGGTTATGACGATTAATTAGCTTGCTCCTTAACCCCCACCTGGCAAGCCGTTCGCGTAGCGTGGCCATAGGCCAGGTGGGGGAATGCGTCGCTAATTTGTTCAAATTACCTTCGGCTGGGTCTAGTTGGAGGATAGTCACAATATCCCCATATACTCGCACTACTTCACAGGTGTCATAAAAGGTTTTACCGCCCACAGTATCGAAGGCCAAATCTACTCCCTCTCCCCCAGTCCAATCCAAGGCAGCTTTGACAAAGCTAGTTTGTTTGTAAAGGATAGGATAGTCAGCACCTAACTGACGCACTAATCTAGCTTTTTCTTGAGAACCGACAGTAGTACAAACCTCAGCACCTTTGAGCTTAGCTAGCTGAATAGCAACGTGACCAACACCACCAGCACCTGCCTGAATCAGCACCTTTTGTCCTGCTTCCAACCGTCCTCGGTCATACAATGATTCCCAGGCAGTGATCAGTACTAGAGGAGCAGCAGCGGCTTCAGGGAAGGAGAGGGATTTAGGCTTGTGGGCAACTAAGGACTGATCAACAACAGCTAGTTCGGCATAGTTACCCGTACCAGATAATCCTAATCCCCCAGCACAGAAATACACCTCATCACCAACCTGGAATTTATCGACACCAGCACCAAGGGCTTCTACCACACCAGCACCATCGCAGCCTAGGATAGCTGGCATTTGGTCACGGTAAACGGTGCCTCTACGCCTCAGTTTGGTGTCAATGGGATTAACACCAGCAGCGTGAAGACGCACCAGGATTTCTGTGTCGTTTTTAATTGTGGGAGCTGGTACATCCTGAAGTTCCAGCACTTCAGGTGTACCAGGAGCGTTCATTAAAATGGCTTTCATTGGTCATTTGTTAATTGTTAATTGTTAATTGTCAATGATCAATGGTCAATTTTCAATTAACTTTAGACAAATAACTTTGGACAAAATCGCCATTTGATGATTTGCCTTGATGATTTGCCTTTTACAGTGATCATGCTGTACATAGTTCTGCTGTAGTTTGACTATAGCGACAGGGATGGCTGAAGGGTGCTTTAGGCTGGGATTGGTGTTCTACTCGAAAGACATTGCTATAGAGATTAGCCAGGATTTGTTTACCAGAAAGGCTTCGGTCTAGGTAGGGCAATGCGGGTTTGATATAAGGATAGACAACATTCCAGTAAAAGTTTGGGTAGTTCCGGCGCAAATCACCAGGATTACGATAGCCTAAAATCTGATTTTTCCCGATTTCTTCAAACTCGTAGAACAAGGCACTAATTTTTTGTAAGTAGCGGGGATCAGCCAGCTGACCAATCAAATCTGCTGCTCTGACTAAACCAGGATAGTTAACCGTGTCTTGATGATCCTGATCAGCAGGTACTGGGAAACGGGTTAATTCAATATTTTTCTTAATCTGCTCAGTATCAATCAGCAGGTGATTACCAAAGTGTTCCTCAATAAACTGCTTACCCCGGTCTACATGATAGGGAGTAAGGCTAGCATCAGTGGCACCTGTAGGTAGAATAATCATACTATTGTCTATTCCTGTGGCATACAATCCTTGGTCTGGTTGGTCTTGGCGACAGATGCCTTTGATATAGCCAATGTCATGGCACAACAAGGAGATAATCACATGCAACCAGTCTTCACAGGAGACACTCCCTTCGCAGATGTGCTTACCCCACAAAATTTCCTGTCCGACTAGGGTGACTAGGACGGTGTGTTCAATGTTGTGATAAAGAGCGTCACTATTAGCAATATTTTCCAGAGCCATGTGAGTAGCCCAAGTAATCAGCTCACAGTAGTCTGATTTAAGGTTGCCATAAGTGCTGTGGAAACCTGTCTCTAGATTTTTAACACAGGTATCAATGATTATCTCGGTAGGATTAAACATAATGCTAGACATATAGGAAAAAGCAGATCTCGGAATAGGGAAAAGAGAATAGCCATGCAGCAAGAGAACAGGGGAGCCAGTGAGCCCAAAGGGGGTTCCCCCCATCAGCAACTGAGGTGGTTTACCCCATTTGCGACTGCATCAAGACAGGAACTTCGGAATTGGGAAAAAACCCTCTGTACCTCATAAGTATGGAAAACGCTATAGCTAAATCGATGGTAGATAGGTCTTGCATTTTTGATCTTCTAATTTCATAAAATTCTCTTTGAACCTCATATATTCATCAAACCCCACTTGTATACTGACTTACCGCCTGAGATGATCTGACTTATCACTGACTTGTGACTAACTTTTAGTGTGTCAATGGTATATCAGCAACTCCTCATTTAGATTTCAGCTGATCCCCACGGTCAAATCCGGGGGATTTCAGGTTAGGGGTTAGGTGTTAGTAGTTAGTTAATTGGTCTGGCATTGCTTAATTATGCAATGATTTTAAGAATTTTTTGGAATGAGCATCAGGCGTGAAACGGGCATCAGGCGTGGAACGGGCATCTTGCCCGTTTCAATTCCCAGGCAGAATGCCGACCCCACTGATATTAATTCCTTGATTCAGCCATGCCATTGGTCTGACTAACTACTAACGACGTTTTGTTTGGCAGCTCTCAATCCCTATATATAGATCAACGCTAGATCAAAGTCCTCAGCATTCGCCCTGAGGCACTTAGCTTTGTTAGGTTCGGCACAAGGGGCGAGGTATTAACCTTACGTTTGTCAAGTTTTCACCCACTTCGGATCAGGTATCTACCAAGCTGATAGCTGATAGCTAAAAGTTGATCGCTTTATCAACACAACCCATCAAGCTCCCAATTTTGGGTAATACAAGTGCAACAGGGAGTGATATGATCTGACCAGTACTCAGTGCCATCAGACGCAGCGTTTTAGCTTGAGGGAAAAGGCAAAAGAGTACTGAGACATCTATAACCTCGTATAGGTTTGATTGCCATTAATCAAACTCTAGCCTGTGTTTAATACATCAGGGTAATTTGTGGAAAAAGGCTCACAAGCCACGTCTAATCCATAATTTGTGTGAAAATCTTCACAAACCCAGGGCTAGCTCAGCTTTTCGATAAGCTGGTTAGGATGGGTTTAAAATTAGCATAAATACTATCTTTTTTTGGTGCATCTTGATAACCACCTAAGCGCTATGTCTAGGGGACAAAACCGATTATTCAAAATCTCTATCGGCAAGACTGAGATGTTCTTAGAAAAATTGAATCAACTAGATTTGACTGTAGCATTTGATCAGCTAACACCTCGTAAACGAGAGGTCTTGAAGAAAATGTTAGCGGGCCAAAGCGATCAAGCGATCGCTAAGTCGCTACACATCACAGAAGCTACTGTCAGAAAACATGTGCAGCAGCTGTGCGAGAAATTTGAGGTGAGGAATGCACCAGGTGAACACTACTCACTCCGTAATCAGTTAATTGACCGACTTAGTGAATATTACCCTAAGTTAGTAAATCCAGAATTATTAAGTAAATCTAGATCTTTGAGCCTCCCAGCGATGCCAGAGTCAGAAGGGCAACAACAGCCCGTTTCTTTCAATGTTGACTTTTATATCGAGCGCATTCCCTATGAAGATCAGTTGTTAGAGGCAATTGTGAAGCCTGGTGCTCTAATTCGGATAAAAGCACCCCAGCAAATGGGCAAAACCTCCCTGATTGAACGAGTTCTGGCTGAGATCAGGAAGCAACGTTATCAAGCTGTGACCTTAAGCTTTGAGTTAGCAGATAGTACCGTCTATAGCGACCTCGGCAAATTCTCACGGTGGTTCTGTGCCAGAGTTGGTCAGACTCTAGGGCTATCAAATAAGTTGGATGAGTATTGGGATGATATTTTTGGATGTAATAGTAACACCACAGATTACTTTCAGGAGTATTTATTAGCAAAAACTGAAAGGCGGATCGTACTGGTTATAGATAAAGTTGATCGGGTGTTTGAACACCCCGTTATTGCTGATGATTTTTGTCGCCTTCTGCGTGGTTGGTATGACATCGCTAGGCGGGGCGATCGCAGTAGTGCTATCTGGAAAAAACTCCGGTTGGTTATAGTACATTCTACAGAAATTTATAGCTCCTTGGATATCAATCACTCACCACTTGCTAATGTGGGATTGGAAATTGAGTTGCCAGAGTTTAGCACAGAGCAGGTACAGGAGTTAGTCAAACGTTATGGACTCGATGGGAATCCCAGAGAAGTCGAGGAACTGATGGGGATGGTGGGAGGACATCCTTATCTGTTGCGCAAAGGTTTAGCTTATATTAAAGATCATAACATTACCCTAGCGCAACTGTTAGAGCTAGCACCCACAGAAGCCGGACCATTCAGTGACCATCTGCGACGCCACCTAGGAAATCTCAAACAGTCTCCAGAATTGGAAACTGCCTTGGAGAAGGTGGTTCAAGCAAACAGCTGGGTAACTATCCCATCGGAGCAAGCCTTTAAGTTATACAGCATGGGGTTAGTAAAGTTGCAAGGGAATAGCGTCATGCCTCGCTGTGATTTATATCATAAGTATTTTTGCGATCGCCTTTGCCAGCGGATTGAACCTGAATCCTGAGTGGGTCAGTTCATTATTTATACATAGTTTAAACATTCTGTATTTATATAACCTTAAATCTTAAACCTACTCTATACCGAATGCCAAAGGCGAACAACGGTCAACCTACCCTTCACCGAACGCCAAAGGCGAACAACCTTCAACCTTGGCCAATAGGCCACGCTACGCGAACAACAGTCAACCTTCAACAGTCAACCTTCAACAGTCAACCTTCAACAGTCAACCTTGGCCAATAGGCCACGCTACGGGAACAACAGTTAACAAATAAAATGACCTACGAATATATATACTCAGGGACTTTACCAGCCGATGCTCTTACCTATGTGAAGCGACAAGCAGATAATGATTTATATGAAGGATTGAAAGCTGGACAGTTTTGTTATGTATTGAACTCAAGACAGACTGGAAAATCTAGTTTACGAGTGCAAGTAATGCGTCGGCTTGAAGCAGATGGGGTTGCCTGTGCAGTAATTGATTTATCCATGGATGGTACTCAGCATGTCACTCTCGATCAATGGTATGCCAATATTGTCCGCTCTCTGGCTAGAGACTTCGAGCTAGATATTAATTTACGCACTTGGTGGCGGGAGCGATCAATGATATTTGCGGTGCGACGATTGAGAGAATTTCTTGAAGAGGTTTTGCTCCAGCAAGTTACTCAAAATATTGTAATTTTTATTGATGAAATTGATAGCGTTCTTAGCCTCGATTTTCCCACTGATGATTTTTTCGCGTTTATTCGCGCCTGCTATAACCAACGTGTGGATAAGTCAGAATACCAACGCCTTACGTTTGCGCTACTTGGAGTAGCAACACCATCAGATTTAATTCAAGATAAAAAACGCACACCCTTTAATATCGGTCAGGCGATTCAGCTATATGGCTTTCAGTTGCACGAAGCACAGGGATTAGCGGAGGGATTACAAGGAAAAATTAGTAATCCCCAGGATGTCCTGAAACAGGTCTTGTACTGGAGTGGAGGTCAACCTTTCTTGACCCAAAAGCTTTGTAAACTCCTGTTGGATTCTGTATCTACTCTCCCAAAAGCTGGTGATACAAGGTGGGTTGATAAATTAGTGCGATCGCAAGTGATTGATGATTGGAAATCTCATGATAATCCGGAGCATCTTAAAACTATTCGTGATCGTCTTCTTAAGAATGAGCAACGGGCTGGGCGATTACTGGGATTGTATCAGGAAATTCTGCAACGGGGAGAAATAGCCTCTGATGACAGTTCTGAACAAATAGAATTGCGGCTATCGGGATTAGTAGTTGAAAAGCAAGGAAAATTAAGGATTTATAACCGTATTTATCAAGCTGTTTTTAACCCAAATTGGGTAGATAAAGAATTAGCAAATTTACGACCGTATAGTAAGGAAATTACTGCTTGGTTAGACTCCGATGGTCAGGATACATCCCGACTCCTGGGGGGACAACAGTTACAGGATGCATTAAGATGGGCGCTTGGGAAAAGCTTAAGCCATCAAGATTATCAGTTTTTGACCACTAGCCAAGAATGGGAAAAGCGAGAATTTAAAAAGGCGTTAGAAGAAATTCAACGGTATTCAGAAGCCAGACGACAAGGGAAACTTAATCCAGCCCTAGCGGCTACGACTAAGGAAACTATCTATGAGTCTCTTCAACACCTGACCCCAGAAAGTTTTAAACATATTGTTTCCAACCTTGAATTAGACTTACGAGTTTTTAATCAAACCTTATCCATGATGGATACTCTGATCGACAGAGAAGGGTTTGATTCCATTTTCAATGAAATGTTACGGTCTATCACCTTCAAAACTGGAGAGATACTCCAGGCGGATCGCACGACTATTTTTTTATTAGATGAAGCCAAAAATGAACTCTGGTCAATTGTGGCTAAGGGTGAAGAAGGAGACTCAGAAGAGATTCGGGTTCCTGCGGATAAAGGGATTGCTGGTTATGTTGCTCAAACTAAAAAAACTGTCAATATTCCTTACGATTTATATGACGATACCCGTTCTAATACTGCTAAGCAATGGGATAACAAAACTGGATACCGTACTTATACCATGCTGGCTTTACCCTTAGTTAATGAACAAGGATATTTAGTGGCTGTTGTCCAATTACTAAATAAGTTAAAACAACCACTAGTTTTAGACGCGCCCTTAGCTAATAAAATTGATATAAAAGGCTTTACCCCAGAGGATGAAAAACTTTTTGCGCAATTCGCCCGCTCCATTCAAATGATTCTTAAATCCTCTCGGTTATTTTATAAAGCAGCTCAGAAACAACGAATAGCTTCAGCATTGATAAATGCGACACAATCTCTGGGTAAAAGTAGCTTGGATCTAGAAGAAACTTTGAATAAAGTGATGAATCAGGCTCAAGAGCTAATGTCTGCTGATCGCAGCACAGTCTGGATGTTAGATGAGGAACAGGATGAATTATGGACAAAAATTACGGTTGCTGATGGCACATTAAAAGAAATTCGGATTCCCAAAGGAGCTGGCTTTGCTGGTCAAGTTGTTACTACTAAACAGCCATTGATAATTCCCTTTGATCTCTATGACCATCCCGATTCAGAAACTGCTAAAAAAACTGATAGTCAAACCGGTTATCGCACCTGTAGTTTGTTAGGGATGCCTGTGTTTAACGCCGATAATCAATTAATTGCTGTTACCCAATTAGTCAATAAAAAGAAGCAGGGCAATTTTCCCCCATACAATCCCGCCGATTGGCCTAAGCCTCCCGATTGTTGGAAGGCAAGTTTTGATCGCAGGGATCAAGACTTGATGGAAGCATTTAATATTCAAGCGGGTGTAGCGCTCCAAAATGCCAAGCTGTTTAGTAAAGTCAAGCAACAACAGTTAGAGCAGCGAGATTTAGTCTTTAATGTATCTAGTGGTGTAATTTTTACCAATAAAACCGGTCAGATTATCCTAGCCAATGATCACGCTAAGGATTTTATTGGTTTAAAAGATATTGAGGAGAAGTCTTTACGGGACTTGCTCCACATTAAAGAAGGTAATTTTGCCGAATGGTTCGATCTAGCATTAGTGGCCAAGAATGAAGAAGAACGTCGCCAAGATTATTCAGCTCAAACCTTAGTATCTCATAATACTCAAGCAGAACACAGTGTGAATCTATGTATTATCTCTTGTCCTGATGCTTCTGATGTTAATCAGATTTCTACTATCCTAGTAATTATTAATGATAGTGGCGATGAGAAACAAAAACAGGATCAGCAAAAGCTAGTGCGTAGTGTGTCTATGGTCGGCAATCCTTATGGTTGAAATTATTTTATAATTAGAGATGATGTGGATTCAATGAAGTGATGAGTTTGGACGAGAACCCAGTGATTTAAGTAAGGGTCATTTACCCTGATATAACTGTAGATGCAAAACTCCTGAAAAGTGTCCGTATTTCTTGATTCAAATCTTGATTAAACTGTAGATGCAAAACTCCTGAAACGACAAATCATCACCAATTTAAAATCAAGACTAATACAGACTTAAGCGTTTTTATTTTGTTTATCTAAATACTCCTTAACCCCTTTTAATGTATAAAATTCAGCGACTTTATTTTCGTCGTTATCAAGAACTTTATACCGATATAGATTTGGGGCTCCAATACAACCATCATTTTCTACAATTAACTCCTTATAGCCAAGTTCTTTTACTTTTTCATAACAGCTGTTATGCGCTTTGACATTAATGTTGTTTTCATCAACATTACACTTAAATTGTGGCTTTACTCCAGCCTCGACTTTATCAGCTATCTTATCGACTTTTTCACCTATATTTTTTAGGGTTGATTTAATCTCGTTTAACTTTTCTAGCACCTACTCATTCCTCCGGAATTTAATTTCATTCAATGTAAATACAATTTCAGTAATTTGCTGTGATCTGAATCAACTTATGGTCTGATTTTTATCACCGACATTCTATTCAAAAAAAACCTTGTTACTCTCAAGGTAAGCTATAGGATTTTTCTTTGAATAGTGAATATAATCTCTTAAAAAAAGGCAATAGGCAAGAGTTAATCAACTAGGGATGTATTACCACTGCCTACTGCCTACTGCCTACTGCCTACTCCCAGAATGAAAGTATCTTACCTAATTGAGAACTGCTATAATGACTTGTCACTAACTTGAAAAACCATCAAATGTTGGCTGGGTAAATCATTTTTGGTTTCTTGCCAAATTAAATTTACAGCTTCCATTTCTTTTTTTACTTGCTTCTGAGTCATTTTATGCAAGCCCTTAATAGGAATAAGTGGGTTTTCCTTTCGATATTCTACTAGCACAACTCTTCCCTGTGGTTTAAGAGCTTTAACAATCGATTCCATCATTTATCGGGGATATTCAAGCTCATGGTAAACATCTACCATTAAGGCTAAATCAATACTATTTTCAGGAATTTTAGGGTTAGTTAAACTTCCTAATATTGTCTCGACGTTATTAACATTGTTATCTTCTGTTAAAAAGTCAATGACGTCGATCATTTCTGGCTGAATGTCTACTGCTAATACTTTTGCTTCCGGTACCAACGGAGCGAATCGGAAGATAAAATAACCAGTGCCTTCCAATATCTGCAACAGTTATGTAGGTCTTAAATTAAGAGCATCAATAACTACAGAAGGTTCCTCTTGGGATTCCCTGCTAGGGCGTTCCAGCCACAACATTTCCTGATGTCCCATTACTTTAGCAATTTCTCGACCCATATAGAATTTGCCAATGCCATCTTTGCTATGGAAAGAGCGGATTGTATAAACGTCACTAGCATTGATGTTTGATTTTATTTCCCCAGTATAGGTATAATTCGTTAGCACTAAAAATGGGATGAGTAAGACAGCGATCGCAGCTGCCAACAGATATTTCCTGAAATTTGCCATAAAAAATCGAACCACTGAAACTCCCCGATATAAGCGATGGATGCAGGTAAATTATCAATTAACTATTGACAATTAACAAATTACTAAGGGCCAGCAATAGAAAACCCCCGGCGAGTTGGTGGATTTTCTGCTAACTGCACCTGAAAACTGACGCGATCGCTAATGTCACCGCTTTTTACCTCTAATGTCCAATCCCCAGGACCGAGAGGCCAAAAGAAGGAATTGGATGAGTTGGTAGTTAGCTTTTCGCCATTCAACCACCACTCCAGGGACTCAGACTTTACCCCAGCCACCTTGAACTCTAGCCGTTGAACAGCACTTTTGTTATCCCGATCGGATTCAGTAGGGTAGAGCACATATAAATCCCCCTCCCGAGGAGACAAAATTTTCAGTTTTCCTGGCGCTAGATTTCCTTGGGGTTGTCTGGCTAACCACTCGTTGTACTCATCAGGTAAATTAACAATGTACTGGGGCGATTGCTGATTAGTTCCAACACTCGTCATTTGATAAAACGTATCAGATTGACGTTCGTAATCCTGGAGGTCGTCTGGATAGAAGTATTCCTGGACAACAGTTGGACAAGCAGGAGTGGGACGCAAACCGGAAAGGGCACACACTGGACGTTGGACTAAACCGGGAGGAGCTTGAAACGGAGCAGGTTCTTGAGATTGATGCAGGTGTAACATAATCCGATGCCAGAGGGGAGCAGCACCAATTACCCCAGACACTTGTTCCATGGGCTCACCATTAAAATTGCCTACCCAAGTGGCAACGGTATAGTTTTTGGTGAATCCCACAGTCCAAGTATCTCGGAAATTAGAAGAGGTGCCAGTTTTAACGGCAGCGGGAAAAGGTAAATTCAGTACTGAATCGACACCAAACCCCTGAGCACGAGCTTGAGGGTCACTCAGTATATCTGTTATTAATGCCCAGGTTGAAAGGGTTGAAAGTTCAAGGTTGGAATGTTTAAGGTTGGAATGTTTAAGGTTATTTGGTTGTTCGCCTTTGGCGTTCGAGTAGGGTAGCTTGAATAGTGGGCTTTGCTTACTTGCTCGATGATCTGACAATTGTTTACTTTCCTGTCTTCCCTGTCTTCCTTGTTTTCGATAAACCGACAAATCATCCCTATTTGGCGAGGGGCTAGATAGCGTAGTGACAACGGATGTGGGTTGTCCAAGTCGTGCTAGGGTGAGGTAGGCGCGAGCTAGTTCCCAAAGACTAACTTCGCCACTACCTAGGGTTAATCCTAATCCATAATGTTCTGGAGACTGGGTTAGGTGTTCAAAACCTAGTTGATGTAAGTGCAACAGAAAGTTTGATACTCCAACTTTTTCCAATACCCTAACTGCTGGGATATTAAGGGAATTGGCTAGAGCAACGCGAATGCGAACTGGTCCGAGGAAGGTTTCGCTGTAATCAGTGGGACTGTAGAGTCTAGCTCCGGGAATGGCGTAATAGGTAGGGATATCAGCTAAGACGGTGTTGGGACGAATAATGCGTTGCTCTAGGGCTAATTGATATAAAAAAGGTTTGAGGGTGGAACCGGGTTGACGTAGGGCTTGGACTCCGTCATTGCGTCCTAAGTCAGCTTCGGAAAAGTAATCGGGAGAGCCGACATAGGCGTATACTTCACCGGATTGATTCTCAATGACAATAGCAGCAGCGTGATGGACATTTTTATGGGCAAGGTCACTAACTACTTGCTGCACTTGGGCTTCAACAAATTCCTGTAGGGGACGGTCGATAGTAGTACGAATTTGGGAGGGATGTTCTGATGGTAATTGGTTGGCAACCAAGAATAAAAAGTGTGGCGCGGCAATTATTCCTTGCTGTCGAGGTAGTAGGGAAATGGCTTCCTCATAGGCTTGGTCTGCTTGAGTAGCGGTGATATAGCCATCTTCTACCATGCGCTTGAGCACATAGATTTGCCGCCGTTTGGCAGCATCCCAGTAATAATAAGGATTGAGATAATTAGGATTATTGGGTAGACCAGCTAATAGGCTGGCTTGAGCAACATTGAGTTCACTGGCGGGCATGCCAAAATAAATCCGAGCAGCAGCTTCTAAGCCATAGATATTGCCACCCATAGGGAGTCGGTTGATATAGGCTGCCAAGATTTCATCTTTACTCATCCCTGCTGCTAATCGCCAGGATAGCCAAATTTCTTGGAATTTGGCAGGTAGAGTGCGGGGGTTGGGTTCGAGCATCCGTGCCAGTTGCATGGTGATGGTGGAGGCACCACTGACAATGCGTTTCGCCTCAATGGCTTCAATTAGCGATCGCATAATTGCCCGCATCTCTAATGCCCCATGGTGATAAAACTCTCCATCTTCTGCGGCGAGAATAGCATGGATAAAGTGTGGGGAAATTTGATCGAGAGGGACAACCGCAGTATGGTCTTGGTCTCGACTGAGGATTGTGCCTAGAGATAAACCATTGCGGTCACGAAATTCTACCGCTAGGTCATCTTGAACTAAATCTTTAGCACGAATGGGAGCGAGATAGGGAAGCGATCGCACCGTGATGCTAAGCAGCGCCAAGCCAAGGGCTAATTTTACAGCGCGCCGATGTTTGGGATTTAGCCTCAACCACATTTTCTGTTTGATGATGTTAATCGAATTTCTCATCAGGGAAACAATCTTGTGTAGCTCATTACTATGAGAACCGTTATAACCGAATGGTTAGAGGAAGGCTGAGGTGGAAACCTGAGGTGATTAGAGTTTTGATCAAATAGTTAAATCTAACAAAGCATCGGAGCAATTTTGCTGTATTTTTAAAGAACTGTTAAGAAAACGTTGAATTAAACATGGATTTAAGAGTACAATTGGCGGAATCCTTGGATGAGACAACCTGGGACTTACTGATTCCTCATGTTAAACGAGATGCAGTACTGGTGGTGAATGAGGGACTGGATTTGTTGGATGTTGGGGTAGCGATCGCAAACGATGATGTGCTATCTGTCCAACATTGGATCAGTGAGCAGCTAATGCACAAGCCTTTACTTGACCAACTCTCTAATTGGAACAGCAACCAGAATAAGCGGTTTCAGGCTCTGATTGTACAACCCTACGTACTGGTGCAAGAACTTTCAACGGACTTCACTTGATTAACCTTTTCGAGGCTTGCCCTAATTCAGCCCCCGTATGACCTGTCGTCAACCACAGCAACGCCCTAGCCCCATCTCGCAAAGCTTTTTCAAAGGGTTCAGGAGACTTTCCAGAAGGAACAGGTAACGGCTTGAGAACAATTCCTCTACTGCCAAGCACGATATCACCAATCAAGCGAGCACGGCGCATATGATAGTCAGAAGTAATCAAATAGACACTATCGATCTCCTGAGCTTCTAACTGATCGACTAAGGTAGTAAAGTTAGTCACTGTATCCACCGCTTTGTAGTCTAGGTGGAGGCGACTGACGTCAATTCCTTCCCGGGTAAATAACCGTTGAGCATATCCCTTCGGGCTGCCGGAAGATACCCAAATTTGGAGGTCTGGGTGCTTTATGGCAAATTTGGCAGCATATCTCTCCCGCGCTTCAGATCCCCCTAAAACTAAGGCAACTTTTGGTTGCACTAAATAGCTTTCAATCCTTTTGTAACCAAACATCAGAGTAAGTGCTAAAACGAGTGTCACCCATGGTATTAATTTAGCTTTATAGTTAGGGGCTGATGAGTGGGAGTGAATCCTGAAAATCATAACTCGAATAGATGTCGAATAGATAGATGGCGTTGTTTAACTCAAAGCGCAAGTTCGCCGCTTTGTTCAGGGATTAGTCATTACTTGTTACTTGTTGATTGTTACTTGCTACTTTTTACTTGCTACTTGTTACTTGCTACTTGTTACTTGCTACTTGTTACTTGTTGATTGTTACTTGCTACTTTTTACTTGTTACTTGTTAATCAACAAAAACCAAAAAATTGATAAAGATTTAGCAATCAAGCTTAGTCTTGCTCCTTGACCGGAAAAACTGATGAAGGAATTGTCAACGCTAGTTGATAGAGTTGACGTCGGGGGAGTTGAGTTAGCTGAGCTAATTGACGACTCGCTTGCGATCGCGATACTCCCTGAGCCATAATCTCTATCAATTGAGCTTCTAATTCAGCTTTTGATAACATAGGCTTTTCCTGGGAAGCTCCACCAATTACTAGGGTAAACTCTCCCTTGGGTTCTAGCTTAGTAAAATGAGCGATCGCATCCCCAATAGTTCCCCGCCAAAACTCCTCATGGAGTTTAGTTAATTCCCTAGCCAATACAATCCTACGGTTTTCTCCCAAACAGTTTGCCAAATCTCGCAACGTATTAAGCACGCGGTGAGGCCCTTCATACAAAATCAACGTTCTTGGTTCCCCCTTGAGAGAGTCTAAACGTTTTTTTCGACTTTGACCCTTGGTGGGTAAAAAGCCTTCAAACACAAATCGGTCTGTCGGTAGTCCCGCAGCACTTAATGCCGTAATTCCAGCAGTAGCACCTGGTATTGGCACTACCGATATCCCTTCCTCAATAACAGCCTTCACTAATTTATAGCCAGGGTCAGAAATGCCTGGCATCCCAGCATCCGTCACCAACGCAATCGTATTTCCTTGACCGAGCCGATTCAACAACTCGGGTAAACGCTGGTCGTGATTGTGTTTGTGGTAACTCACTTGCGGCGTTTTAATTTGAAAATGCTGCAATAGCTTCCCGGTATGGCGCGTATCTTCCGCAGCAATCAAATCCACCGATTGCAGAATTTCCACTGCCCGAAACGTCATATCCTGCAAATTACCAATTGGTGTTCCCACCACATAAAGCATTCCCACTTTTCTTCTTTGCGTACCCTTACGTCTTTGCGGTTAATCAACAAATCACGGGCTCCTACCCCAACAGATGAAACAAGTCAGCCAGAATGGTATTGGAGAACAAAAACCCTTCCGGGTCAGTTAATCTCAACCGTCCCGCCACTGGTAACCTCTGACCATAGGTTAAATTAACCCTTTCGCCATTATCTCCCACAACCTCTACCCAGTTACAACCGTAGTATTGCAGCAAACCCGTCCAAATCTTTTCCAGAATTTTTTCCCCAAACCTCTGAGCTAGCATAGACAGACTCAACCCCTCTGCCAAGCGTAGACCTAGCATTAGGGTTTCTAACAACACATCCTCTGAAGTTGTGGGTGAGCCATCCGAAACCCCACCTGCAAGTACCAACTGTTCCACCCAAGCATAATACTCCCGCCTCGTGCGTGGTCTAGTGAACCGATATCCTTGAGTATAGCTAGCCGCACCCATGCCAAAACCGTAATAAGGGCGGTTTTCCCAATACACCCGATTGTGACGGCATTGATGACCAGGCAAGGCATAGTTAGAAATTTCATAATGTTCGTACCCCACACTAGTAAACAACTGCTGTGCTAAGCGGTACATCACGGCAGTGGTTTCATCAGTCGGTAAAGGCTTAGTTCCAGAGGTGTACTGGCGGCCAAAGGCAGTGACAGGCTCAAGCACTAGGTCATAGCTGGAAATGTGGGTAGGGGCAATCTTGACCGTTATTTCCAGAGACTCCTGCCATTGTTCTAAGGTTTGATCCGGTAGACCAGAGATTAAATCAAGACTAAATTCGGGAACCTCTACTTGATGGATCAGTTCGATAGCAGTGACGATATCTTTAGAGTCATGGGTACGGCCACAATTGCTCAGTAATTTATCTTGAAATGCCTGAACCCCTAAGCTGACTCGATTGACCCCCAAATCTCGGTATCCCCTTAACTGATCTTTGGTGAAGGTTCCTGGATCCATCTCCATGGAAATCTCCGCATCAGCCGCAATTCCAAAGCGCCTGTCTAAGGTATCTAGGATTTTTGCTAGTTGTTCAACTGTCAGCAGGGAGGGGGTTCCACCTCCAAAAAACACAGTGTCTAAACTCCTTGTGGTGGCTGGAGTGATATTAATTTCCTGACATAACACCTCGACATACTGATCAATCATGCTAGAGGTACCCTGTGTGGCCTTATCCCCTACCACAGAGACTGGAAAATCACAGTAATAGCATCGACGTCGGCAAAAGGGAATATGAACATAGGCAGCACTGACTCTTAAAGAATCGCAAACTTTCTCATAATTTCTCATAATTTCTCATAATTATGTAATAAATTGACCACTGGCTTTTTACGGTAATACTTCAATCAGGTAAGCCAATCCGACCCCTGGGATGAACAGTTATTAATTAAATAAATTTTTTATTAGTTTTATGATCATCTTTTGGCTAACCTCAATCTCCTCCGGAGCGAGATTACCCACTTAAGAATAGTCAACAGTAGGAACCCTGTAACTCCCTTGAGCAGATAACTCCAGCCCATAGAATTGCCCAAGCTATTCCTCGGTTAGCCTAGGCAATTCAATGGTTTACTGGAGCTAAGTCGTATCAGAAAATACAGCGATGTAAACGATATACTAAATATAGTTGTTGACTATCAGGTTGACGACAGTTTATGCAATCGTTTTAAAAGTTTTCCTAAAAAAACAACTACAAAACCAATTGGAAAGGAAGAATGCTTGACTTCGTCATTATACTTTTATTTATCATAGCAGCAGCAAGCATAGGCTTCGACAGTGTGGAATTGCTACCCGGTCATGTGCAAGATCAAGTCAGCAATTTGACAGCGTTACGCTCGACTACTGCATGCTTTGGTGCCATTATCGGACTAGCGCTAGGATTAATGGCCCAAGTAACTTACCGTCGGGTAGAAGCCCAAGTGCGAAAAATGCCGATTGAGGTAATTTTGACCAGGGCTATTGGTCTGATCCTGGGACTGCTGTTAGCTAATTTGATGCTAGCGCCAATTTTCTTACTCCCCATCCCTTCTGAATTTTCCTTCATCAAACCCCTGACTGCCATTTTAGGAAGTGTGATGTTTTCCTTCTTGGGGATTAGTCTAGCTGATACCCATGGTCGCACCTTCTTGCAGCTGATCAATCCTAACAGCCTTGAATCAGTTTTAGTGGCAGAAGGCACACTCAAACCAGCCTCGAGTAAAGTTTTAGATACTAGCTGTATCATTGATGGTCGGATCGAAGCACTGCTTGAGACGGGTTTTATCGAAGGCCAAATTCTGGTTTCCCAGTTTGTCTTACTAGAATTGCAGCAACTTGCCGATGCTGCCAATGATCAGAAGCGAACTCGGGGACGGCGGGGGCTAGATATCCTAAATCGGATGCAAGCTGTTTACCCAGAACGCTTGGTGATCCATTCCGCTGATTACGATGACCTACAAACTGTAGATACCAAATTGGTACGTTTTGCCCAGGAAATTAATGGCACTCTTTTAACTAATGATTACAACTTGAGTAAAGTGGCTAAGCTCCAAAAGGTGCCAGTGTTGAATGTCAATGATTTAGCCCAAGCCGTGCGTCCTCTGTATCTACCGGGTGACATCCTAGAGCTGAAAATCCTTAAGGGCGGTAAAGAACCTACCCAGGGAGTTGGTTATCTCGATGATGGGACAATGGTAGTGGTAGAAGAAGGGTATAAACACATGGGTGTTGAACTGCCAGTTATTGTTACCTCAGCCTTGCAGACCTCAGCAGGTAGGATGATTTTTGCTCGACCTCAAGCTTCGGTTACAGTTTGATATTGGTGATTTTATAGGTTGAAGGTTGAAGGTTGAAGGTTGAAGGTTGAAGGTTGAAGGTTGAAGGTTGAAGGTTGAAGGTTGAAGGTTGAAGGTTGAAGGTTATCAATCCAGGTTTCAATTGTTAACGCTCTAATCTTCAACCTTGGCCTTTCGGCCTTTAGGCCACGCTACGCGAACGGCCACGCTACGGGAACAACCGTCTAACCCTCTAACCGTCTAACCCTCTAACCGTCTAACCCTCTAACCTTCAACCTCCTAACCGTCTAACCCTCTAACCGTCTAACCCTCTAACCGTCTAACCCTCTAACCTTCAACCTCCTAACCTTCTAACCTTCAACCTCCTAACCTTCTAACCTTCAACCTCCTAACCTTCTAACCTAATGACTGATCCCATGCTTAGCCTATGCATGATTGTTAAAGATGAGGAAGAATCATTACCACAATGTTTGAATAGTGTCAAGGATGTAGTGGATGAGATGGTCGTCCTAGACACAGGTTCAACGGATCGGACGATTGAGGTGGCGCAAAGCTATGGCGCTAAAGTTGAACAGTTTGAATGGTGCAATGATTTTGCAGCTGCTCGCAATCAGGCGTTGAAGTATGTGCAAGGGGAATGGGTGCTGGTGTTGGATGCTGATGAAGTGTTGAAACCGGAAGTTGTACCGGAAATCAAGCAGGCTATCCAAAATAGTTCCTATCTAGTTATTAATCTAGTCCGGCAAGAAGTGGGTGCTACTCAATCTCCCTATTCTCTGGTGTCCCGTTTATTTCGCTATCACCCAGATATTCGCTTTTCTCGCCCCTATCATGCTATGGTTGATGATACTGTAGCGCAAGTGTTACAACGAGAACCCCAATGGCAGGTGGTGTCTCTATCCCAGGTGGGAATCTTACACTACGGTTATAGCCGTGATGCGATCGCATCACGCAATAAGTTGACTAGAGCCCTTACGGCGATGGAAGGCTATCTGGCTAGTCATCCGTTTGATGCTTATGTGTGTAGTAAACTCGGGGCGCTTTATATTCAAAATAATCAAGTAGACCAGGGTGTGGAGTTACTCAAGCGTGGTTTAACTAGCACTAAGCTAGAGCCAGCGGTATTATTTGAACTGCACTACCATCTGGGGAATGCTTATACTCGCCAAGGAGAGCTTAATTCAGGAGCAATACATTATCAACAGGCGATTCAACAACCGATTTTGCCCCAGTTGAAATTAGGAGCTTACAATAACTTGGGCAGTTTGTTGTTACAAGCAGGGGAGTTGAATCACGCCAAAACTGCTTATGAAATGGCTGTGAAGATAGACCCAAGTTTTGCCCTTGGACATAATAATCTGGGCATGACTTGGAAGGCTTTGGGTCAGATGGAAAATGCGATCGCATCCTATCAGCAAGCGATTCAACTCAACCCAGAGTATGGAGAGGCTTATCAAAACTTGGGAGTGGTTTGGCTTAAACTGGGCAACGTTGATCAGAGTTTATCGGCCTTTAAAAAAGCGATCGCACTTCACCAAACCCATAACCCAGCTGAAGCTCAGCGTCTTCGTCAGGGACTTCAGGCTATGGGATTTCAGGTTTAATTTTATTAAGTATTAGGGAACAGGGAACAGCGGATCACCGGAACAGGGAACAGAGAAGTCGGAAGTGGGAAGAGGGAAAAAATCCTGTTTAGCTCATAGTTATGAAAAATGCTGTATAAGCCTGTCTTCATTTAAATGGGCTCCCTTTAACCTTTAAGTCTCTTCAAAAACTACTCCCTACTCCCTATTTTAAGATTTAACTTAGCTTACTAGTTACTGAAGAAGCCGTAATCGTTAATTTCACTTTTAAGGCATCCCTTAGAATTAAAATAAACCAACTTTCAAGAGTTATAGCACTACGCGCATACATTAGGACATTTTTTGAACGCTGCATCTACACATTCTCGTACAGTATCAAATTCAATAATTCTTTGTTTCATCCATGTTTTTAAAACAGCCCACCAATTCTCTATTTTATTCAAATCTGGTGAATAAGCTGGTAAATCCCAAATTTCGCATCCGGCTTCTTCAACAATTTCTCTGATCTATTCTCCTTTCTGAAAACTGGCATTGTCAATAATAAGAATATCTCCTGAATCTAAGTTAGGTATTAAACAGTGTATTAACCAATTTTCAAATAAATTTCTATTACATGAACCCTCAAAAGTTAAAGGAGCCAATAATTGGTTCTCTTTTAAGGCAGATAGCCAACTCACTCTTTCTGTTCTTTTTCCCGACTTCAGAGCATAACATCTTTGTCCTTTAAGACTATAGCCATAGGGGTAATCCTCTCTATTATCGAATCCAGCTTCATCTACATAAACTTTTCTGGTGTTTTCTATTTCCTCCAGCTTTTTGATAAATTCTTCTCTTTTCTGCTCATCTCGTTCTCGGTAACCCTAAGTTTTTTTTTGCGCGTAAACCCCAGTTTTTTGATGGCATAACTAACAGTTTGTTGTGTCACGTTATTTCCCCAAATTTCAGCCATCTGTTTTTGGGTTTTGTCACTATGTTCTTCGACAAATTTTCGAAATTTTTCTAGGTCGGTAATTTTGGGGACAGTTCCTACTCCTACAGGTTGACTAGCTTGATAGTCTCCTGTTTCTCTTTCTTTTTTTAGCCAGAGGTCCAAGGTATTTCTACTAATTTTAAAAAAACGGCTTACCTCTATTTTTTTTTTCCTCGTTTAACGGCTTCGATCGCTTTTGAACGCAAATCGTAACTATAGGGTGCAGGCATACTATTTACAATTATTCTGATATTCATTATTCTATCATAGTATTGTCCTAACAGTAGCGCGTAGTGCTATAGACAGTTTTCATGAAAACTACCACTATCTCCTTACCCCCTACTCTAGAATTAAAACTGGACTTAACCGACGAACAATTCTGGCAACTCTGTCACGACAACAGCGACTTAAGATTTGAGCGCACTGCTACTGGAGAATTAATTATTATGTCACCTACAGGTAGCACCACAGGTGAACGAAATGCTGATTTAATCTATCAACTCAAAGCCTGGAGTCGCCAGAACAATCTGGGTAAAGTGTTTGACTCTAACACTGGATTTACACTTCCCAATGGTGCAGACCGCTCTCCTGATGCGTCTTGGGTTCAGCAAGAGCGCTGGGATGCTTTAACCCCGGTTGAACAAGAAAGATTTGCCCCGATATGTCCCGATTTCGTAGTAGAGTTAATGTCTCCTAGCGATTCCCTAGAGAAAACCCGTGCCAAAATGCGAGAATACATGGAAAACGGGGCAAGACTTGGCTGGTTGATTAACCGAAAACAGCGAAAGACTGAAATTTATCGTCCCCATCAAGCTGTAGAAATTCTCAACAATCCTGATACTATGTCTGGGGAAGATGTCTTGCCAGGATTTGTGTTAGATCTGACAACAATTTGGTAATTTGTAAATGGTATCTTGGGGTTTGTGTCTTCAGCCAATCATAAGCATTCATAAGCATTCAGCCATCAGCTGTCAGCCGTCAGCCATTCCCGTAGCGTGGCACAGGCTTTGGCCTTGGCCTTTGGCCACGCTACGCGAATGGCCACGCTGTGCGAACGACGTTGGGACGTAGCGTATAAGCTGTTCGCGTAGCGTGTGCGTAGCACATAAGCTGTTTGCGTAGCGTGGGCGTAGCGCATTAGCTGAATGCTTACCTTTAGCTAATTACCTGACATCTTCAGCCAACCAAAAATACGATCTACTGTTAACTCTAGGTTAATATCCTCTAATACAGAAGGGTGATTGCTACCTAGTAACAATTCTGGTTCTTGACCCGGTCGAAACACTAAAATAGACCTATCAGCAGCATCAATTAACCAAGATAGCTGACAACCATGTTGTAAGCAATAGAGAATATTGCCAATTACCCGATTTGAACTCTGTTCTGGAGAAAGGATTTCAATTATCCAATCTGGGTACAATAAAAAATCATTGGGAACTTCCCCATGGGCATCAAACGGAATTCGTGACCATTTGAAAACCGCTATATCAGGTACAATAGAGCGTATGCCAAAACTACAGCGCAACTCTGGGAAGGCATAAGCAATTTTCTGGCTTTCTGTGTTTTCGTTGATACTATTGCATAGCCTGAGCTGCAATCGACTATGCTTTCCTTTCGGCATTGGCTTCTGGACAATATCGCCGTTGATGTATTCCCTGGCTGGCTTTGTTTCTGGGAGCTTCAGAAATTCTTCCAGGCTATGTGCTGCGGTAATTGTGACAGTCATCGCTCGTGACAGCTCCTACACTGACTCTTTGAGTTCAGTGTAGGCTTCCCAGCCAATCCGGGCATCCCTTAGGAGGCGCTGGGCTTTAAGAACGGACTGCCCTGCCGCTCTGTTTTTTATATTTATTGCTGCATTATGGTCACGATCGAGACTACACCCACAATGAGGACAATCGTGCCATCGTACATGCAACTTTTTAGGAACTTTTTTACCGCAATTGGAACAATTCTGTGAAGTATTTTTGGGACTTACTGGAACCGCCAACAAGCCAGCATTCTCGGCTTTGCTTGTCAGGATTGTCAGAAAGCTTGACCACCCAGCATCTAACACAGATTTAGCCAATCGGGATCTTGAAAGTCCTTTGACGTTTAGCTTTTCGTGAGCAACCACATCATATTTTGACAGCAAGTAATTGGCGGTTTTAAAGTGGAAGTCTTTCCGCTTGTCCGCTACCTTTTTATGCTGTAAACCGAGCTGTTTGATAGCTTTAAGTCTGTTACTTCCTCCTTTCTTCCGTCTAGAGACCCGCTTTTGAATAACCCTTAATCTTTTCTGAGCCTTTCGGTAATATTGGGGAATTTCAACAGACTCCCCGTCAGAAGTGGTCAAAAACTCCTTAAGACCAACATCAATGCCAACTATTAAGTCAAGATTAATATCAGGCTTAATTTCGGGGATTGTCTTGTCTTCTAGGGATAATATCAGGTAATAACCATCACATTTTTTAGTAACAGAAGCAGTCTTTATCTTGAATCCATCAGGGATAGGGCGATGTAGTACAACCTTTACTTTACCTATTTTAGGTAGGTTAATTACATTGCCTTCCAAGCACCATTCCTTCATTTGAGGATAGGTAAACGTACGGTAGCGGTGTTGTTTTTTAAATCTAGGTTTTCCACTTCGCTTTCCGTTACTATCTCCCTTAATAAATCGATCAAAAGCTAATTTTACTCTTTTTACTACATCCTGGAGTACTTGGGAGTGTATATCCTTGTACCAAGGGTGAGTCTTTTTGAGATTGGGTAAAGTTTTCTTTTGGCTGTAATAGTCAGGATTGTTTCTTAGTTGAGGAAGGTGACAAATAACAAGAGGACAGGCATTTACTGGAGATCGATTTTTTTCGTACCAATTGAAGCGATCTGCCAATAAATAATTATACTGAGAGCAAAGCATCGAAAGCCAGTTGAGTGCATCTCAGTTTTGTAAGACTCAAGTTGAAAATTGCCCGTTGAGGTAGGCACACCGATGCTTCAAGACTTGTGGGACGTTACTCTCATCCCACTGAGCCCCCGAAATCTTGATACGCCGACCC
>NZ_JAAHHM010000096.1:0-27675 GCF_010692445.1 Moorena sp. SIO3E8
CAGAACTGATTGGGGCAGCAGTTCCAGAGCTTCAAAGCTATTTGGGATAGCTGGCGGTTTGATTTCCATGGTTCTACACTACTACTCATCCTTCCCTTTTTGTCAACCCCATCACCTGAATGCTTACGGTAAAAGATTATTTTCTACTGAATCTATAACTTTATTAAATTGAGCTTTGTCAGCTGCAATTTTATCAATTGCTCCTTTTTTAACCCTTGTATCAAACCCATTAAAAATCCATCCTCCAAATTTTGGTTTTCCTTTATTAGAAACAAGTTTGTCATATTGGTTTGATTTCAAATATTTACGTTTACCTTGAATCCAATCATCAATAAATGATGGTAGTACTTCACCAATTAACCCTACACAATAAGCTGAAAATAAATCAGCTGTGCAAGGGACTAAAAAATAATCTGAGCAATACAATGCTAATCTAACTAGTGTATTAAATGAAGGAGCTAAATCGATCAGTACATAATCATAATTAACATTTTTTTCTTCTTCTATTTTTTTTATTAAACTTTCAATAACAAGAAATCTATGAATTCCATTACCACCATTGACATCACTACCAACGTTTAAATAATCAGCAAATGTGTTCAACCAAAAATCACCAGGAATAATATGTATATTTTCACAATATAAGTTTTTATATTTGGGTCTTTTTAAAAAAACTTTAGGATTTTCAAGTGATTGAATATAAGGTTGTATATAGCTTCTAATGGTTTTTCCAAAAGGAAAACTCTCATCATTTTCAAGACATTTTTCAAATTCCTCATACCCAATAACTGCAATAGAAAGATTACACTGAGGATCAAAATCAATAAATAAAACTTTTTTAGCTTTGTCGGCAAGTGCTATTCCCAAATTCCATATAATATTTGTTTTTCCAACACCCCCTTTGTTATTGAAAATTGAAATAACTTTTTTAGTCATGATTTACTCACTTTAATTTTTTCTTAGTGAATAATTAAATTTTACCATTATTGCTGAGGGGGTGACAAACAGCATTATTAGCCTTACTGGGTGTGGGGTGACGGGTGCATCTCATTTTTACTGTTTGACTCGGTGGGTGGAATTGGCATCTTGGTGGAACGGGCATCTTGCCCGTTTCATTTCCGGGCAGGCTGTCCCAACGCTGGCTACGAGGCGGAAAATCAGTGCGAGCCCTTGGGTGGTGCGTTACGGGGCGGGCTGTCCCAACAGTGGCTACGAGGTTGAACATGAGGGCAAGCCCGCCCCTAACGCACCCTACGCTACCAAAAATTCCTATATAATTTCTTGCCTCTTGCCTCTTGCCTCTTGCCTCTTGCCTTACTAGGGAATAATTGCGAAGACCCTTGCTGGGAAACCAGAGCCTTTGAGGGGCTTAGGAAAGGTTACGATTGCGATCGCACCATACTCCGGCACCTGATCCAAGTTAGTCAGCAACTCTATCTGATACTTGTCTTGGCTGAGAATATAATTCTCTAGGGAATAGTCCCCTTGGCTAGTGGCAATTCCAGGGTCAGTATCAGTTGTTTCATGACCGGAAGCAGTAATGTAGCGTTCTTCGTACAGATATTTGAGTACTTCAGCGCTCCAGCCAGGATAATGGGCAATACCATTAGCGTCAGCATTACGCATTTTGGTCATACTAGGCCAAGCCTTAGACCAATCCGTACGCATTGCTACAAATGCCCCTTCTGGCACTAAACCGTATTTCTGTTCCCAAGCTTGTACATCTTCCAGGGTAATTTGATAGTCGGGGTTGTGACTGACCTTGTCGCTGACATCAATTACCACAAGAGGTAGCACCATTTCAGTGACCGGGATTTCATCCTGAAACCGTTTACCCCTAACGAAATGAGCTGGCGGATCAACGTGGGTACCCCACTGACCTGGAATATTATAGCGCTGTGCCCAAAATCCAGACCCCTTGGTGCCAACCATCTCATCGTAGTAGTAGGTTGTGGTGCGTGTTTCAGGATCAAAGCCTGGCCAGTGGGGAATCTGGGGATGAAAGGTATGGGTTAAATCCACAAACTCATGGGACTTTAGTTCTGCTAATTTATCCCAAAGACTGGGGTAGTCAGCGGTTTGGGCAGTGCTCGGGTTTGCCAAACCGACTATGACAATCATGGTTAAGACCAACAAAGCTTTACGCAACATGGCTCTTCCCTAGAAAAATTATCAAATGAAGTATCAAGGATTAAGCATAAAGCATGAAGCATCAAGGATTATAGCGCTACGCGGAAGGCAAGAGGCAAGAGGCAAGAGGCAAGAGGCAAGAGGCAAGAGGCAAGAGGCAAGAGGCAAGAGGCAAAAGTTGACGTGCATTAGCTTTTCAACTTTTATCAATCTCAAACACCTTAATGCGTAGTGCTATAAAACACTTACGCACTTACCCACTCAATTCGACGTCAAACGCTTAGAAATCTGGTTAATTAGCCCACTCACAATTGCTCCAGCCATCAGCACGCCAATGGCGGGAGTAAATACTGGTTCCCAAAGGCTGTACCATAGTTCCAGTCCCAAGGGAATACCAACTGAACGACCAACCAATGCGATCGCAAACCAAAAAAAGCTCAATAAGACTAGAAAAACATCGAGCATTAAAATTTGGTTAAGCCAACGGAGCAATTGCTCTTTCATCTTCAAAATTTCTGGTATTTTAGTTTAATTGTCAACGTTATTAGTTTATTGGTGTGCAGTCATGCTGGTCAAGAGTGAAATAATCGAACTTAAAACCCACGAATCTATCGCTATCTACAATATCACCGATTACATCAGCAAATTTATAGAGGTTACTGGGCTTAAAAACGGTCATGCTTTAGTTTTTTCCAGACATACAACTACTGCGTTAGCCATTAATGAATACGAAGAACGATTACTCGAAGATATTAAAGTCCATCTAGACAAGCTAGCCCCTAAAGATGGTAAATATCTCCATAATGACCTGCACTTAAGGATTGTACCTCCTGATGAGCCGATCAATGCCCACTCTCACCTAATGGCAATGATGCTAAACAACAGCGAATATATTCCTATTATTGATGGCCAATTAGCTTTGGGCACCTACCAATCGGTTTTATTCGTTGAATTAGATGGACCTAGAGACAGAACTGTTTTAATTCAAGTATCTGGTGAAACCTAAAAAATATCTTACTATAAATTGCCTGAAGGAGAACGGTTTAACTAAACACCATTATCCTAATAATAGATAATTATAGATAGAATGAGCTGAGCAAACCCTGTTAATATATTGGGATCAAAGTTGTGTTAAAATAGATAATATTGGACTGGCTCTCACTAAGAATGCTCTTCCTTCTAAGAAGGTCGAGTGTCAACATAGTTCTGTTTGAACTGATTGAAGTAAGTTGAGGGTACCCCATCGAAACTATGCCGAAATTCTGGTTTAGACTATACAGTAGCGCTACCATAGCATCACTTATACTTGCCGCTGGCTTTTGGAAGACTACGCCACTCTACCATGCAGCAAACACACTACTCCCCTCACTAGCAGTATCCCCTGGCAATCAATTAGTCGATCAGGGTTCTCCCCCAGCCTGCTCTGCTATTGATCCGATTACCAAGGGTATGAAAAAAGAACGAAGAGCAACTGCTATGGGACAATTGGCTCGATCAACAGAAGATTGGCATTTTGTGATCAATGAGTGGATTCAAGCCATTGAGGATTTGCAAGCTATCCCAGCAGACAGTCCTAAACGGATTTTTGCTCAAAAAAAAATTGCTGAATATATCAAGAACCTAGAGTTAGCTTACCTAGAAGCAGTAGCAACCACGTCATCCTTGCCCTTCTCTAGTTTTGATAACGACATATTTGATCACCAGTTGCGGCTTTATCTATCCTATATTGCTGCCGTTGGTAGACCTGACATTCTAATTGTAGGTAGTTCCCGGGCATTGCAAGGGCTTGATCCTCAGCAACTCCAAAAATCCTTAGGCATGTTAAGCAAAGGAGAGCTAAAGGTTTTCAATTTTGGGGTCAATGGTGCCACAGCTCAATTTGTTGACTTCCAACTCCGTCAGCTCCTGACTCCAGAACAATTGCCACGGTTAGTTATCTGGGCTGATGGGGTGCGTGCCTTCAATAGTGGACGAGTAGACCGCACCTATCAATCCCTTGTCGCCTCTGAGGGATATAAACGTTTGCTGGCAGGCGATCGCCCCACACTTCCTAAAAGTCAAAAGGAATCAGTGAATACTTGCCAAGCTATTCCTGAGTCTACTATTTCCAGTGTTACTACTAAACTTTATCAAAAATGGGCACCAGAAACTAGACTTTGGGCAACAGCGACCTTAACTTCAAATCGGCAACCTAGACCCTGCAACCTAGACCCTGCAACCTGCAACCTGCAACTGGTGTCCAAACAGTTAACTACCGCCAACACTGGCTATAGTACTTTTGCCATCAATGCTAATGGTTTTCTCCCTATGAATGGAACCTTTAACCCAAAAATTTACTATCGGAGCCATCCAAGAGTGTCAGGGAGATATGATGCCGATTATCAGCCCTTCAGTTTTGCCGGTAAACAGACTACTGCTGTCAATGCTATTAAAAGCTTTTTGAGGCAACAAAAGATTCCTTTAGTGGTGGTTAACTTACCCCTTACCAAAGACTATTTAGATCCAGTGCGTCTGAGTCGTGAACAGAAATTGCAGCAGTGGATGCTCAAACAAACTGATCAAGGATTTATCTTTATCGATATGGGGAGCCAGTGGCTAAACCAAAATCAGTATTTTGCTGATCCGAGTCATCTGAATCAATATGGCGCAGCAGCAGTGGCTAGCGAGTTGGCGGCTAATCCCCAGATTCCTTGGCCTTGACCCAATTCATAACCCAATTCATGACTTCTTGCCCCCTCAATCGAAAATTCGTTTAGGGAGTGATGGAGTGATGGGATGATGGAATAATACCAATTAAAACAGTTTTACTACATTGATGATATAAAACTTAGATAAAAATTATATAAAATTTCGATTAAACTTAGATTAAATTTCGGTTAAATTTATTAGATGAAAGGGTGTTATGTGTATTAAAAATTTAAAATTTAAAATGTAATTATTCAGGTTTTGGGGTGGATTTAGAAGCTCTTTTGAGCATTTTGCCAGCAGAATGACTCAAACTGTATTAAACGATCCAAATTTGCTGGTTTTTGCTGCCAAATTCACAAGTTACAGAGTTTGTCAAGCCCTACACCTAAATAATTACATAGACAATTAACGATTAATAATTAACAATTAACAATTAACGATTTACCTGCATACCAAGTGATTAAACTGGAGGAGATATGATTCCCCCAGTCTTCCTTGCCTTTAAAGGCTAGTTTCTTTACATGTTGTTGAAAGCTTTCGCTTCCAAGCCATACACCCTAAAGCAATAACGTGTAACAGACCCAATATAGAACTTGGTTCTGGTACTTGTTCGATTGAGTAGACAGTAGTTGTGCCACTGACCTCATTATTAACAACTAGCATCGGTGTGTCGTTGGGACTATCCTCTGCTGATATGAACAGCAATCCTTCAAGACCAAGATCCCCTGCTGTACCAGCCTCAGGATCCCCTAGAAAGTCGCGGTTGTTGATGTAATTCACAAAGAATGGATTTTCAGGATCGCTAACGTCATAGACTATGAAGCCACCAATCTGCTCAAAACCGATGAAGGCAAAGGTGCGACCGAATAACTCAACCAGTTTTATCCCCTGGGGTTCCGGACCTCTATTGTCGCTGCGGGTATCAAAGTTGTTTTCCTCAGCCTCAGCGTTGAAGAAATCCGGAAATAGATCAGCAGTTATTTGTTCAAAAGCATCGCCACTGTCAAAAACTAGCTCTAAGTCATCCTCTATTACCTTCCAAATTGAGAAGGAGCGTCCTCCAAAGGCAAACAGTTCGTCAAAGTCACCGTCTCCATCAGGGTCACCATTAATCGTTGACACTTGCAAACGTCCAAGAACATCATCTTCTTGTAGAGCGATCGCATCAGGGAAGGCAGTTGGGTCTAACACTAAGTCATCTATCCGATCATCTTCCTGGAAAAACGTTTCTTCTTGACCGTCTAAGTCACCCTCAATGCGGAGGAAATCGCCTTCGTTAGCAGTCACTAAGTAAGTTATGCCGTCAACGGTATAGACATCAAGTTGGTCTGGCTGGAATAACCCAAACACTGGCCTGTTTTGGATATTGATAGCATCGTCTCTATCGCTGGTATCTAAGCCATTATTAGGCTGACTGTGATCTTTGACACCGAGACCCACAACGTTAGTGAACTCATTAGTTTCTAGATTGAGAACACCAATAGCATTGTTTTCCTGGAGTGCTACCCAGGCAGTTTTACCATCGTCTGAGACAGTGATGTTTTCCGGTTCGAGATCCCGATCAGGGGTAATCGGGGACTCGAATAAATCCTCAATACCGAATTCCTCCTGGGATGAAGCCTCAAGTTCTTCCAATGCATCGACAAAGAGGTTAACTCCCTGGTTTTGGAGATACTGCTTTGAGAAGGAACTAAAGTCTGCAGTTCTGACAGTAGGATGCTTCGGGTCAAGAAGGTCGATAATACTAACCGACCCCTTTGGATTAACGATCTGACCTAAAGTTTCTGAAAAGGCTGGCTCTCCTTCATTGGCAACCAGTAACTTTCTGCCATTTGGGGTAAAGGTTACCGCGTCAGGCAAGGCACCAACTGTTACCGATGTTTTGAAGTTACCGTTGGTGTCAAAGAAAGCCACTGTTCCTGGATCAGTTTGCACTTCATTGGCTACGGAAACCGCTAGTAAGCCATTGCTAGAGGCAATACTGGTTGGTGTTGCCCCAAACGATGCCAGGGGGATGGTGGTGGATAACGAGAGGTTGCCTCCGACAAAATCCAGGACATCGACTTGATTGCTACTAGCATTGGTAACGAATAACCTTTGGCTGAGTGGATCGAAAGTCGATATCTCCGCCGCCCCATCATCGAAGATTCCCGTGGAAAAGGTAGAAATCGGTTTGATGTCTAGGGAGAAGGCGGCGGCAGGTGATGTTAGTATACCCAACAGCAATGTTGAGTTAATGGTTGCTTGTATGATTTTAGGCATTTTTCTATGAGAAATAGATGGACTCTGATCTTTTACCATGGTGTTCCTTGCTCCGTCTAGGTAGAGGTAATACTTAGATACTGTAAATTAAATGCCTCTGATGCAATTTACGATGCAATTTATATGAGCAATTTTTTATATCAGTGAAATTTCGTGTAGTTCTAGTAGTCTTCACTGAAACTTCACAAACTCTTTACTTAAACTTCACAAAGTCTTTAGTCAATCTTTAAATAAGGAATCACCAAAGCCTGATGGGATCACTTTAATTTAAAACCTAATCCAACTTTGTTTCACGCCACTTTGGCGGTAATTTGCAGAATATGATTAAAAAATCATAGCATAGTTTTGGATATATGATTAAGTTTTTATATAAAAAATTAGTTATAACTCTGACTAGTCATCATAATTACTAGTTTTTTTGCTCTAGTTTGATAGTTTAAAAACTAGCTATTTTTAAAAAAACTATTTTTTAAAAAATTATTAGATTAACTATTAGTAAGCTAGAACAGAGTGTGAAACGCCCCCATTATCAATAGTATTTACGGTACTTAAGTAGTCGGACATAAATAAACGGTACTGTCTCGAAAACTGTAAAATGCTTGTAACCTTTACCCCAAAAGGTTTTGTAAATATAGACAAAACTTTATACAGCACCCAAAACTTTTGTCCGACTACTTAAGCTTTTTCCTGCAAATTTAGAGTATCGATCGAGTTATACTACCAAGTCGCATTATTAATTTTAAACTTAATCCTACAACGAATAAAGTTTAAATTAATATAAAATTGTGTATAGACTACCTTTATTTCGTTATTTGTTTTAAAACAAATAACGAAATAAAGGTAGTCTATACAGCAAAAAATGCACAAACAATCACTGAATAAAACAAATTCAATTACTTAAAAGATATTAATAAGCTAAAATTATGTCATTCGATATAGTCTAGTATAAGGTGTACATTAAGAGCCCATAACTATTAAGATATGCAAAAAAAGGCTAGTAAGTAGATCATGTTATGTGACGATATCAAGTGATACCATATAACAAACGCTCCTAGGTTCTAGCACACGCTTTGCATCTACTCCGATGCTCAAGAGTCATTGTCTAACCGGAAGGTAATCTATGACTTCTCAAGAAACCGGAGCTTCGACCTATGCAAGTTCTGCTTTAGCACAGGGTGTCTATGGGGAGGTGAAACTGGTGAAACTAAGGTACTCTCAAAGAGATGATTTTTCGGAGGCAACACCTACGAGGACAAGCAAAAGGCCTTGGGGTAAGACGAATACCTTTTCCCTTTGTCCATCAGGCGAGTGTGTCATTCCCTCAAAGCATGCAACTTGCTCTAGCTCAACTGCACTAAGGTGTTCTGACATTAAGTTTTATTGTATTGATCTTCACCTAACCCAAGGAATTAGTAAGGCATCTACAGTTCAAGGGGATAACCGAATCAGTGAATTTACCTATTGGCTTTTGTGTTGAGGTAGAGTGTCCTGTAGGAAATCGCTATTCTTAAGTAGATTCACTGAAAACTTTGCTAAGTTGGCTAAGGTAGCCATCCTGACATGGCTAACCCTAGTATCTACCTGTGAAGACATCGGTTCTAACTGTAATTGAGAGTAGGACACTATGTTAACCAAGCTGTTAGGAAAAGTTATGCTCGTTGGTCTGCTCACTTCCTTAGTGAGCTGTACTCAACAACCAGAACAATCAAACCCTAGCTTAGAGCCATCGACAATTTCTGAAGACACTAAGGTGATTGTCTTAGGTGATATTTCAAAAAATCCAGCCAAAAAGATTCGCCGCTTCCAGCCCCTGGCAAATTACCTGGCTGACAAGTTGAGTCAGTTCGATATTAACACTGGCGAAGTAAAAATTGCCTCCGATTTTCCGACCATGATCAACTGGCTCAAAGAAGGGGAGGTACACCTATACTTCGATAGTCTCTACCCAGCGATGAGGATTAATCAAGAGTCTGGTGCTCAACCAATTTTGCGCCGTTGGAAACGGGGTGATGCTGAGTACCACACGATTATCTTTACTATGAAAGACCGAGGGATTAAATCCCTAGCTGACCTCAAGGGTAAGAAGGTCGCGTTTGATGATAGACAATCGACCTCTGGCTATATGTTACCTATGGCTTATCTGATTGAAGCAGGTTTGAATCCTAATGAAAAGGGATCAGCCAGTGATGTAGTTGCAGCTAATGAGGTGGGGTATATCTTCAGTGATGATGATGAAAATACTATCCAATGGGTGATTAGCTCAAAGGCAGACGCTGGTGCAGTGGATAACCAGACTTTCAAGCAAGTCCCGGAGGATGTCCGGGACGCCATGACTATCCTGGCTGAGACGGAAAAAGTGCCTCGGCAAGTCGTGATGGTTCCAGGCAATATGGATCCTGAGTTACTGGCTAAGCTCAAGAGTATCCTGACTACCATGCATGAAGACCCCAAAGGCAAAGAAGTGCTGACTAAGTTCCAGAAGACTGCTAAGTTTGATGAATTCCCAACTCTACAGGGGTTGGAAAGGATGCAACAATTATACAACATTGTTGAGAATCGGTAAATTCCATGGGCAGATTTAGCTGGAGACAATGGCCATTAGCCACTAAACTGACAATGACCATGACTAGCTTGGTCATTGTGGCAGTGGCTAGTGTCACCATGCTATCTCTGCACCGTGAGCAACAAACCTTTCGTAAAGAACTCAAGCAACAGGCTGAACTATTGCTTAAGACTCTGATTTTAGTGACTGCTGATGCGCTCTACCTTGCAGATGCTGATTCTTTGGAGCAGGTCATGGAGCAGCTGGGGGAGCAGGGGTTAGTGGAGGAGGGTTTCATCTACCAAAAAGATGGACGTATTGTAGCCGAAGCCAATCCGGTAGACGGTCAGGTGTATAGTCTCGAGAGTAACTCTGTTGGCCAGGAGCTGCTAAGGAGTAAAGATACAGTTGTTAGGTGGGAAAATAACCAACTTTTTGCTGGTAAGGCAGTGATTCTAGGGAATCAGACAGTGGGAGCGATTAGTGTCGGACTGTCTACAGCTCCCCTGAATAATAAAAGTGCTGCGGTACGCAATCAAGGTCTAGTGGTGGCAGTAACTGCAGCGGCTGCTGGTACCCTGTTGGCACTGCTGCTGAGTCGGTCAATCACTGAACCATTGCAACAGATGACTGCTGCAACCAAGCGTCTGGCGGCTGGGAACTTGAACCAGACGATTACTGTTCACACCAAGGATGAGCTAGCGGAGTTGGCAGATTCCTTCAACAGCATGACTTCCCGGCTGCAAAAACTCGTTGCAAGTTTGGAACAGCGAGCTGAAGCTCTGCGCCAAAGTGAAGAGAAAAATCGAGCCTTACTTAATGCTATCCCAGATTTAATGTTGCACTTTAGCAACGATGGTATATTTCTAGATTATAAAGTGGCAAGGAATCAGAACTCTTTTGGGTCTTTTGATCAAGTCTTGGGTAAAACGGTGTATGATGTATTACCACCAGATATAGCTCAACTTTATATCCGCAATGTTAAGCAAGCTTTGGAAACTGGGGAGATCCAAATCTTTGAACATGAGAGGTTTATTAATGGCCAACGCCGCCATTTTGAAGCAAGGATTGTGGTCAGTGGAGATAACGAAGTGCTGACCATTGTCCGGGATATTACGGAGAACAAGTTGGCTCAGATTGAATTGCAACAGGCAAAAGAAGCGGCTGAAGAAGCCAACCATGCCAAGAGTGCGTTTATGGCTAGTATGAGCCATGAGCTAAGGACACCTCTTAACGGTATTCTGGGCTTAAGTCAGTTGCTGTGGGAAGATGCCGAGGAGTTAGGCTATGACGAGTTCGTCTCTGACTTAAAGGAGATTTGGAACTCTGGTACGCACCTGCTCACACTGATCAGTGATGTTCTAGACATTTCAAAGATTGAAGCGGGCAAGATGAACCTGTACTTAGAAAGCTTTGATGTTACCACCCTGATAGTGGAATTGGAAAGCCTTGCTAAGCCACTGATGCAGAAAAAGAACAATAGTCTAAAGATCAGCAGTGCTGACTCTCTCGGGACAATGGTGGCTGACCGGACTAAGCTCAAGCAGGTTCTGTTAAACTTGCTAAGTAATGCTGCAAAATTCACTGAGACAGGCACGATTACTTTTAGCATTAAGCGTGAAGGAAGTAACCATAGGAATGGCAAGAACGAACTCATCTTGGAGTTATCCCAACCTTATTCGAGATCCTCAAGTCCTTCCTACACCACCATCGATATTCCTACCTCCCCCAATACCTTAGCGAATCTCGAATCTGATGATTGGTTGATCTTCTCAGTAACTGATACTGGCATTGGTATGACTCCAGAACAGCTTAACAAAGTATTTCAACCATTTACCCAGGCAGATAATTCAACCACCAAAAAGTATGGTGGAACGGGTTTAGGTCTTTCCATCAGCCAACGCTTCTGCGAGATGATGGGTTGTAAAATTAGCGTGACAAGCCAGATTGGTGTTGGCTCTACCTTTACCATTCGTTGTCCTGCTGTAGTAAATGACCCCAAAGCAGAAACACCTAAGGGCTAAATGGGTAATGGGTAATGGGTTAAGTGAAGGCAAAAGGTAAAAGGTAAAGTTTTCACATGTGAGCTTTCACATTTCACATGACAGCTTTCTTCTTTAATTCTTCATATTTCATCATTCATGATTTGCCTCAAATGCTGTCAGTGATACTATCAAAGTTAAATGCCTTGACCCGAACTCCTGGAACTACGATATTACCGTAGCGCTGTACTTTGCTTAGGGCATCGACTTCTTTCAACATTTGGGGCAGGCTTTGGTTAAAGCGCAGGTTTTTAATCGGGTAGGCAATCTGACCGTCTTCAATCCAGAATGTGCCATCACGAGTCATCCCTGTGACTTCTAGGGTTTTGGGATTGACATAGCGCACATACCAAGCACGATTTACCAAAATACCTCGCTCTGTCTGGGCAATCAGGTCAGCTAGACTTTGGCTAGAACCCGACATGACAATAGGAAACAATAGTCCGGTGGGATCTTTGCCTTTCTGAGCTGCCCAATAGCGGCTATAGTAAAGGATTTGGGGAATACCATCCTTAATCACCTCGGTGTAGCGATTACTCAACCCATCCCGAAAGCAAGTGCCTAATTGGAGTAGGGGATGAGCAGGGTGGCGTTGTACCTGCACTATAGGGCTAAACATTGGCTGACCCAAGCGGTTACCAGTGGCCTTACCGGTTTGATCACTATGGGACATAAAGGAACGTCCTTCATCCGCTGCCCGAGCATCCATATTCCAGATTACCCAAGACAGCAATTCCGCAAAGGCAGCACCATCAAAGATGACTGGGTAGGTGCCTGGATTGACCTGACGGGGGTGACGTGAGGCTAAGGCTCGTTCAATTAGACCTGTTATCGATGACTTCTCTAAAATCGGTAACTGCTCTATGGCAAAGGCGGTGCTATGACTCCAACTTGAACCATCGTCTATACGGGCTGTCACGCTACAGTCTGCCTCTGTACCTTGGTCTAAGGCTCGTAACCCTTGGGAGTTCCCCACAACTCGTAAAAAAGCTTGAGTACTAAGCTTACCCGACCCTTCGACTCCTGCCTTAGCAGTTAAGGTACATACTCCCTTGACTATTTCTCCCCGTTCCAAGGGGGAAAGGTTAGCGGTGGCTTGATCGAAGGCTGGGGTGCGTTGCTCATAATCCTGGGATTCGAGTAGGGGTACCCATTCAGGATCTTCTGGGGCAATGCGAGCCAGTTGTTCTGAACGTTGGATAGTTTGGGCTATTGCCTCTGGGTCTAGTTCTGTTGTGGTAGCAGAGGCACAACGCTTACCGAAATAACTGGTAATGGTAAGTTGGCAGCGTTGGCGGCTGATATTCTGGGTAATCTGATTTTCCGAGAAGCGGCTCAGAAATTCGTCACCAAGGCTGAGACTGACGAATACCCCTTCTGCTTGGGATTGGGCAATAACTGAATCAACTAGGGATAGGGCTTGATCTTTGCGATCGCATATCGGAGCAGCAGCTAGGGTCATTTCCTGTGGGGATGGGCTTGATAAGCGGCGAATTATTCTATTGACACTCCCCGGGCTGTTCGCGTAGCCTCTGGCACTGCCAGTAAGGCGCGGGGATTCCTAGATCAACGAGCCGCCTTAAACCGCCGAGTTCTAATCTTTGACGCCGCCAAAAACTAGACAGTACTTAACCAAAAACCCGTTTAAAACCAAGTTCCCAGTTAATTAACGACAGACCCAGAGGGCAGTTCTCGCGATTGCGTTCGAGTACTTATTGGAAGTGCCTTAAAAAGTCCGTTACTTCCCGTTTCCTCAAGTTCCGGTGTGCCGGAAACGAAACCTTAGAAGAGTGGAGCCTTAATCAAAAAGGTTAAAACTGTTTACTCATAGCCAACTAACTATAAAGGCTCCACTCTTCTTACGGTAACTTCTAACCTCACCGTACTTTGCGGTGCGACCCGTGGCCAATTTAATTCGCCTAGGTCAAGCGCACCGTTTTTGTCTGGCAAAAGTGTTCTTCTGGGTTCACACGCCAACAGTTAATTGACGATTGGGTTTTTAAAGAGGACTTTCCCTACCCTCTAGGTATTACTACTTTATGATCAATAAGTTACGGGTTTCTCTCCCGGCTCAGTCAACGGTTTTTCAGCCTGTACCTACTTTAATCATAAATCATCGTCATTGATGATTCCGGAAAAGCCGTCCTAGAAGGACGGGGCTTTAAACCCAGAATTTTTGGTAAAAAAAGATTATCCTGTAGTATACCAAAAATGTCTCAGCGTATAGGAAAAGGGTGAATGAGAACGATACCGCTGCTAGCTGCTACTATCATCAGCTTTGGTTTGACAAGTTTTGGTCAAGCTGAAGGTAAAGAGATTCCTGAGTATAAAGGAACCAAGCAGTTGATGGAAGGTCCATACTCCAATAACCTGGATGCGGCTTCATACTTTCAAGTTGGGGTGAAACTGTACGGACGTCGGGACTTTCCTGGGGCAGAGCGCGCTTTTCGTAAAGCCCTTGAGTTTGACCCCTATATGGCCATGGGACGTTATTTGTTGGCGAATACGTTTTTGCAGCAGGGTAAGAACCAGCTGGCATTGGAACAATACCAAATTGCTATTGCCCTTGACCCAACCTTGTCACAAGCTTATTACAACTTAGGCATTGCTTTTTACAAGGAAGGGGCACCCGATAGTGCGATCGCTGCTTATCGACAGGCGTTGTCTTTCAATCCTGAATCAGCTGATATTTATTATAACTTAGGGTTAGCCCTGGAATCTCAGGGTAATCAAGAACAGGCGATCGAACACTACCAAGCCACTATTCGCCTAGACCCAGATTATGGCAAAGCCTACTATAACATGGGACTGATTTTAGTCGAGCAAGACCAGATTGGACCAGCAACTACTGCACTCAGACAAGCAGTTCGCACTCAACCTAAATTGGAGAAAGCACACTACCAGTTAGGAGTATTACTGGTGGAGCAAGGGGAAAAGTCAGCGGCAGAGGAATCCTTTAGGGAAGCAGTTAAGGTTGACCCGAACTTGGCTCCGGCTCAGTATCAATTAGCGGTAATTTTGTTTGAGAAAGGGGAGTTGGCGGAAGCGATTACTCGGTTTCGCTTGGTGACGGAACTGGAACCGGAAAATGTGGATGCTTACCGACAGCTAGGGGCAGCACTCACAGCCAATGGTGAGTACGCCGAAGCAGTTACCACACTCAAATTAGCTGTGCAACTGGATCCTTACCACGCCTTGACCCACTACAACCTTGGTGTTGCTCTACAACAGCAAGAACAGTATGAGGAAGCCATGGCTGAATATCAGCAAGCTCTTAGCCTGTCTCCGGCATTAGCAGAAGGTCATTACAACTTGGGTGTAGTTTTAGAAAAGTCTCAACAGCGAGAGGAAGCTCTCTCTTCTTTGGTCAAAGCTAGAGAGTTATTCGCCTTTGCTGGTAATGAGGAGAAGGTGACAGAGGTTGATGAGTACATCAAGCAGCTAGAAGCACAAGACAAGTTGGTTGATACTCAAGAAACTCCTGAGGTAGACTCTCCTAAAATTCCACAGATGAAGTCTCCTGACATTCTGGAGGTAGAATCCCAAGAAACTCCTGAGGTAGAGTCCACTGAAACTGAACAGATGGAACCGGAAAAGTCTGAACCAGACAGAGGGATTCCTAAGCTTTAAATGGGTAAGCGGTCAATATCAGGGTTGGAGCCAATGATAACCATAAGCATATCTTTGTACAGAGGTTGATTAGGGTCAGGGTTAATCTCAAATTCAGCATCTCCTTTGATAGCCAGGACAGTCAAGCCATAGCGCTTGCGCAATTCCAGTTCCAAAATGGTTTTGCCATCAAATTTTTCTGGCACTCTGACCTCGACAATACTGTGCTTAGAGTCTAGGTCAAACCATTCCAAAATGGATGGTTTGGTGAGGGAGCGTGCTAAAGCACAACCTGCGTCATTCTCAGGAAAAACTACATGATCGGCTCCTACCCGTTTTAACAGCTTGCCATGAACTTCTGAGGAAGCTTTGGCAATGACGTAAGAAACTCCTGCTTCTTTTAAGTTGAGGGTGGTGATAATGCTTTCTTGTAAATAGTTACCGATGGCAATAATTACTGTATCAAATTCTAAAATTCCGGCTTCTTTCAAGGCTAAGGGTTCTTTTGAATCGAGCTGCACAGCATGGGAAGCTATTTTCTCGGTTAACACTTGGGACACTAGTTTTTCATCAATATCAGTACCCAGAACCTCATAGCCAAGTTGGTATAGTGTGGAACAGACAGCTCGACCAAAACGCCCTAATCCAATAACGGCAAACTGTTTATTCTCTTTGGGTAGGTTACGCAAGAATGTTAAAAATGATAGATTCACTTCGGCCTCCTTTGATAACTGCTATAGTATTTTTTTACTTGTTACTTGTTAATTTTTAAGTGTTAATTGCCATTGATAATTTGCCATTACCAAGCCAGCATACCTTTTCCATTGGATTATCCTACAAGTAAGTTTTCTTCTGGATAGTGAACTGAACTGGGACGGGGTTCTCCTAGTAGGGATGCCATGAGCAACAAAACTCCAACCCGGCCAATGTACATTGTTCCAATTAAAACTAGCTTTGCCCAGGTAGAAACGTCTGGGGTAATGCCTGTGGACAGACCGACAGTAGCAAAGGCTGAGACAACTTCAAATAAAATCTCAATAAAATCCATATTTGGCTCAGCTAGGGAAATTAAAAGTGTTGATAGAATTACTGTAGCGAATGACCCTACTAAGACTCCAATGGCTTTTAGAATTAGCTCAATTGGCACCTGGCGCTTATATAGATAAACCTCTTCTTTGCCTTGTAAAATTGCTTTGGTAGAACTAACTAAAATTCTTACTGTTGTAGTCTTAATTCCACCACCTGTTCCCCCTGGACTGGCTCCAAAAAACATCATTGCAATGGTAAGAAATAACCCGGCTGTGGTCATTTTACCAAGATCAATGGTGTTAAAACCTGCGGTTCTGGTGGTAACTGACTGAAACCAGGATTGGAGAAATTTGTCTGATAATGTTGAAGATCCTAAAGTGTTATAATTATTAAATTCGATCAATAAAAATGCGATTGCTCCCACTATTAACAAAAAGATAGTGGTGCTAGTGACTACTTTAAAATTAAGGGAAAATTCCAGAGACTGACGTCGTCGGAGAATGCGATCGCGCAACCAAAGATAAAACTCAAAAATTACCTGTTGACCAATGCCACCGCAGATAATTAGAGTTGTGATCACTAGATTGAGGAGAAGAGATGACTGATAACTTGTTAAACTGTCTGGAAACAGACTAAATCCAGCATTATTCCAAGCACTGATGCTATGAAAAATGGCTAACCAGAGTCCCTGGTATAATCCATAATCGGGAACAAACACTAGTAAAAGTAGAAAAATGCCTGTAATTTCAAAAATTATTGCTGTGGCAATGATGGAACGAATTAATGCTGCACTGTCTTGTAAACCTTGTCGATCTAAAGCTTGTTGAATGGCGATTTTCTGCTTCAATTTGAACTTGCGCCCTAGTAGTAAAATGAGAAATGTGGTGGTGGTCATATAGCCCAAACCGCCAATTTGAAAGAGGCCAAGCACAATCAACTGTCCCCAAAAGGAAAAATAGGAGCCAGTATCGACAACCACTAGACCAGTAACACAGACAGCAGAAGTTGAGGTGAATAGTGCCACCATCGGGTGAGTCCATGTGCCATCGCTAGCAGCAAATGGCATCATTAGCAAAAGAGTTCCGATGGCAATTACGGAAAGGAATCCAAGGCAAATGGTTCGGGGAATAGTCATGTCTCATTTGTTATTTGTCTTTGTCCTTTGTCTTTGTCATTGTTCATTTGTGATTTACCATCTGTCAAGACCCTTTTTCCTTAGTAGCGGATCACGGTGTGCCCCCGTTCAATTGGGTATGGTCTATGGAAGTGAGAACCGCTATAGTTGGTGATACGGAACGATGCTACTGGACATGATATGACATTAAGTCTTGAAAAATTGAGTCTTGAAAAACAGATTCAGGAATTTTATGATGCCTCTTCTGGCTTGTGGGAAGAAGTTTGGGGTGAACATATGCACCATGGCTATTATGGCTGGGCGGGTACTGAGAAGAAAAACCGACATCAGGCACAAATTGACTTGATTGACGAATTGCTCTGTTGGGCTGAAGTGGAGCAAGCTAGTACTATCCTGGATGTCGGTTGTGGGATTGGTGGGAGTTCACTTTATCTAGCGCAACAGTTTGAAGCAAATGTTACTGGAATTACCTTAAGTCCAGTTCAAGCATCACGAGGAACTCAACGAGCGCAAGAGGCTGGGTTGGCCACACAGGTTCAGTTTCAGGTTGCTAATGCTTTGGATATGCCTTTTGCTGATGAAACCTTTGACTTTGTCTGGTCGATGGAGAGTGGAGAACATATGCCGGATAAGAAACAGTTTCTTCAGGAATGTTATCGGGTGCTCAAACCTGGGGGAAGGTTTTTAATGGCAACTTGGTGTCATCGTCCGATAACGTTGGCGACGGGACAATTGACAACAGATGAACAGCACCATTTGGCTGAGATTTATCGGGTTTATTGTTTGCCTTATGTGATTTCTTTGCAGGAGTATGAGGAAATTGCTGGCAATTTGAATTTCCAAACTCTTCGGACGGCGGATTGGTCAGATGCGGTTGAACCGTTTTGGGATATTGTGATTGATTCTGCTTTTGAGCCGAAAGCGATTTTAGGGTTGCTTAAAAGTAATTGGAAAATTGTGCAAGCGGCACTGTCGATGGGGTTGATGAGTCGAGGGTATCGCCGGGGGTTGATTCGTTATGGGTTGTTGTATGGCAGCAAGTGAGGATTGTAACGGAAATCATTTGCTGATACCTTGAGTTATCAAAATCAGTTGTATATGACCCAAATCTGATGATTACTATGGGGTCATCCCATGTTAATTAGCAGTTTATTTTACGGAAAGGAGGTCAAATCCCGTGAAGTAATTATATATATAACAGTGAGTTAGTTGCCAATGGCAATTTGGCATGGGCAATGGTAAATCCATCGATTATTGTGGTAAGCACTAATGCTAGTAAAAATTAGTGCTATATTACTAGATTTTATCCTAGGTGGCTGAACGTGTTAGGTGGCTGTATCTTGTAGCTTTAAATTTTAATTAGGAGTAGGTCATGAACCACTTTACTGTGCTTATGGAGTTTTTGCGCGATCGCCAAAGATTCCTGAAGGAGGTTGACCAAGGGATTAGGATTGATATCAAGATTATCTCTTTATTAATTGCTAGCTCGGCATTTTTTGGGATTTATGGTGCAATTATCGGCTCGTTTAGTAGCCCTCTCCAGATTATCTCTTCAGCTATCAAATTACCGGCGTTATACCTCTTAACACTGTTGATTTGTTTACCAACTTTATATTTTTATGAGATTAGCTCAGGCTCTAAACGTAGTTTTGGGCAGTACCTAGCTTTGCTTTTGGCGGCGACATCTGTGATTAGTGTGATGCTATTTGGCTTTGCTCCTATCACTCTCTTTTTCCGTCTCTCGATTGATGATTATACATTTTTTCAGCTCTTAAATATAGTAATATTTGGCATCACTGGGTTAATTGGTGTCAATGTGTTTTACCAATGCATGGGATTGATCACTGAGCAAGAAGCTGAAGAAAACAAATATCGCACTAGGATTCTTAAAGCTTGGTTAGTGCTTTATGGATTTGTTGGTAGCCAATTGGGATGGACCCTCAGACCATTCTTCGGAGCTCCTGGGGAACCTTTTGCCCTATTTCGCGAGCTAGAGAGTAATTTTTATATGCATGTGTTGCAGTTAATTGGTAGAATGCTGGGTTGGGGTTAAGGCTTACTATTGATTTGCTATTTTGAAGCCACACTTGTGGCAGGTATAGCGCTGCGCGCAGCGCTATTTATTACAGCAGTTTTCAAGTCGGTCAGGTACAAATTTATGGCTTTTAGGGAGCAGGGAGCAGGGAGCAGGGAATAGGGAGCAGGGAATAGGGAATAGGGAATAGGGAACAGGGAAAAATTATGTGTATCTCAGGTGCGACTCGTGGCGAATTTAATAATTAGATGCGGAAAGCGCACCTCATAGTTATTAAAAACGCTGTATATCGATAACGGATGGGATTGTTTGGGTGAGATGCTGTTAATAATACTTGATTTATTCGCGGTGTGGTTTTAACTATTGGTGGATGATTGGGATTGGTACAAGATATCATAAAATGGTTAACAGGAGCGAGATGATATGTCATCAAATTTAGGTAATTTAGAGATTACGTCAGAGGATATCAGAAACCTGGTAGATCTGAATTTTGCTAAGCTGGTGGCTATTGATTTTTGTCGGGGGTTTATCTTTAAGAAGCCTAAGCATATGCTATCGGTTCTGTTAACTGAGATATTTATATTGGGTCTGAGTTTAATTTTATTTTTGCCTCCAATCCTGATTTTTATGAAAAATTCAGGCAATTTGCCTGAAGACCAGGCTGGGATAACTGGACTATTTACTATACTGGTGGGATTGTTTGTTTCAGGGATAGTGATTGGTAATGTATATCTTTATAAACAAGGAAAGCGAATTAAGTCTTTGGTTAGGTTAATGGATCAGGTTGATAACTATAATGGTGTGATTAAAGCGATTGATTTAGCTGAACGAATAGAGGCAATTGAGGGCTCAATTACTGAGTTCAAGCACTCTGAAAGCCGGAGAAAAGTAATTAAATCTCTCGCTATTACTAAAAAAAGTTTAGTTAATGCTTTACAAGTGGAAAATTTAATCAGAAGTCATAATAATTTAATTGAAGGTCGTCAGGCATTGTTAAGCAATCTTGATGATAATTTGGCTACTTTGATGGCTTTTGATCTGAGTGAGGAAACTGGTGAGTATGGTCGCTTACTGAATCAGTCTCTTCAGATTGGTATGAGTGTACATAAGGAGGTAATAAATTTACAAGGTAAGCGGTAGTTAGTTGAACGCGATCGCGTGGCCGAAAGACCAATATTGTCTGTCATAATGTAGAATTAAGAATGCAGAATGTAGAACGTATAATTACAAAGTCTTAATTCTTAATTCTTAATTCTTAATTCTTAATTCTTAATTCTTAATTCTTAATTCTTAATTCTTAATTCAAAAATAAGGTAAGCTGAGACCTAATCGTGATTAGATAACCATTTCTCTTTGATGCGTTGGATTTGTGCTTGAAAGGGAACTGCTTTTTCAGGATTGACCATGGCGATGAAGTTGGCGTAGCCTTGAATAGCTGCGATTACATTATTGGAGTTTCCCCAGTGTTTGCTGTCTGGACCGTCTTTTTCGATTTGATAGAGGGTGGCACGGAAGCGTTTTAATTGTTTTCTGGAAATATTGAGATGGTGGTTGACTACAATTCCTGTTACTTCTTGCTGCTGGGATTTGCGTAGGATTCGGGTCTTTTGTTGATTGATAGTAAACCCTTCGTGAGCTACTACGGAGCTGGTGCGTTTTAGGAGTTTACCGATAAAGCCGAGGCTGTCACCAGAGGCGGAGAAAGTAAGGTCATCGGCATAGCGGGTGTAAATAAAGCCTAAGTCTGTAGCTAGGGTGGTTAGTCGGTGGTCTAAACGACGGCACAATATGTTGGTAATGGCTGGTGAAGCGGGGGACCCTTGGGGGAGGTGGCGATCGCTTGTGGCTACGTAGTAGGTTTTGCTATCTAGTTCGACTTCTTCAATGTCCGCTTCTGTACAGAGTAATCCAAATACTGTTGCTACTGCTTCTGAATAACCGAATGACCGGAAAAGTCCTTTGACTCGTGGGTAGGAAATGGATGGGAAGAAATTTTTTAGGTCAATGTTGATAATCACATCAGCACCAACATGAGGCTGGGCGTTGGTAACTATGGAGCGATCGCGTCGAAAGCCGTGAGCTGCATTGTCTAGTTCTAGTTTTTCTAGTATGTTGCTGAGAATCCAGTGTTGTGCTTGTTTTAGTTTTGGTTTGGGTGCGGAAATTAATCGCTCTCCACCGGTTTTTTTGGGAATCTTGAAACGAATGTAGTGAGATATGGTGGCGGTTTTGCGATTAAATGCGAGAAAGCGTAGCTGTCCTAGGGTAATCCCCATGGCTTGAGCAATGTCTTGGGCTGTGCTAAGCAGGGGTAATTTATAGGTTTCTAATCGTATGCGATCGCTTTCGGTATGGTTTAGACCTCGGGATACTTCCTCACCGAGATAGAGTATTTCCTGTTCCTGGCGTATAGCCCACGCTTGGGCACGTTCGAGCCGTTGTTGTTCCCGTCGTTGTTTGGTTTCCTGACGCTTAAGCCTAGACTGGGCTAACCGTTCTTTTAACAACCGCTTACGGACTGCTTGTTCGTTTTGTAGTTTCTTACTTTCTTGGCGCAGTTGGGCTAGTTCTCGCTGGAGTTCTCCCCGCCGTCGAATTTCATCAGCTGGATCTTCTGGCATCTCACCTTCTGCTGGCCAAAATCCGTAGCGAATCATTTCTTCGAGGACGAATTCTTCTTTACCTATTTCGCGGATGCGATCGTAGAGTTCCTGACGGGTACGGGGTTGGTCTGACATGGGAACTATTTTTTAGTTTTTAAGGTTGGTTAAAGGTTGTTTGTTATAGCGCTATGCCCAGGGAATAGGGAACAGCGGATCACCGGAACAAAAAAGAGGCAAGAGGCAAGAGGCAAGAGATAAAAAATCCTGTGTACCTCATTAGGCTAGAAACCGCTATACATTTTTTACCATTGTCTTGATGAAGTCGCTGATGGGGGAAATTCCCTTTGGTGGCACCGGTACAGGCAGTTATGGCTGAGTGTAAACTTCGTATTTCCAATTTTAGCTGGCTGGACAAGACTGTTCCAAGCTGGTAAACAAAGCAGTAAGGGCCAGCCCTTTGTATACATCACAGCAGAGTCAGTTTTGACTAATGTTGCCAGATTTTCAGTCGCTGTCTGTAAACTTTTGTCAGTCAACCAGGAGCAGCCCTTGCACGTAATAAAGTCGCAAACCGGTATATAGGGTATCAAAGTTTTAACCAACTGCATAACGGGTAAATTGGCGCTTAAAAGCGGAATGAAAACCTAAAACGATATCAGAAGTGGGCACACCCATTTCCACCAACCTCTCAGCAACCGAGTCTTCAGTCCCATTATATTGAATCCAGATTTTGCCATCAATAATATCAAAGTGCATCACAGGACCAAATACCCGCTTATCTCCTTGCCAACCCACATAAGCCAATTGATAATGGTCGTGTTCCCTATCAAATATTAGCTCGGCTTTGACCGTATCCCTATCAGTAGGGGTTGCTATTTGGGAGTGTTCAGTTAAAATATGCTTTATAAATTGCCGATATTGCTCTATTTTATCCATTGCTTAATCTCCTCCAATTTCGGATCATAAATCATCAACTTGACTTGGTAACGTGTCAGAGCGCGTTGGATGAAAGAAAGCTTAAAAAAATCTTGATAAGTTTCATAAGGAATCGCTAAATAAACAATTCGCTCTGGTTCAAGTTCTTCAAGAGCCTGACAATAGTTAAGATATTGCCCTAACGCCGTATGAAATGTGCTGATATCTGAGTCGCCAATAAAGCTTTTGATTTCTACAGCAATTTTTGAGGTGCGACCCAAGGGCGATTTACTCGCCCATTGGAAAGCGCACCTATTCGGAATCTCGTTCAGCTGCGATTCCCATTTCTGCCGCTAAATCAATTTGTAATTTTACTGCCTCGCCAATCCGAATTGTGAAAGGATCATGAGTGATATTCCATCCGTCTTTGATCAAAGCATTTTTAACCTGTTGATGGAAAACGTCTTTTGCCATTTTGGATGTTTTTCATCCTTATTTTCATTTATTTAATTCTATCATCTACGGCATTGTTATTAGCTGTTGCGCATTTAAATTGGATAGTATTCATTCTCTTGATGTAAAGCGCGAGTGGTTTTGGGTTGGTTCATTGACCGAAAATCTGCCAAAGCCAATGGCAGTAAACTTATTTATCGGGTGCGTTTCACCTCTAATTACGACCCTGACCCAGCCATGGCCTGCCGCAAACAACATCAGGTGCCACTCGTGGCGAATTTAATTCTTAATGCGGAAAGCGCACCTAAGTTTTTGTAGTCAACTTTAGCATGCATGCCCGCCCTGCTTACTAAGGGTGGTTAGGGGGGATTCCTCTTGCCTTGCGGGTAGCGCTATATGCGTCTTGACAACCTGGGATGGCGAGCGTGGGCATAGGCATAATCACCATAAAACACAGACAGGCAAAGTATAAAGAGCACAATCAAGATTTTTTTCAGTTGTTTCATAGCTAGAACAACTAGTGTAAAAATTTATTCTTGACCGATGCTAATGTAATCACAACTATTATCACAAGTAGTTTATGATATTTTTTTTACTCTATTTTAATGTCCATCAGTAAATAATTGACTTTGTCCTACCTGTTGATTGAAAGGCTAAGCAGTGGATACATAAACCAATTTATCCTCAAACTTACTTAAAAATTAATTAGTCTGACTCGAAGCTCCTGACTGGAAGCTCCTGAATCGGAGGATAGTTGGTTATGTCGAACTGAGGTGATTTTAAATTATTAATTTTTAATTGACGAAAAACACTGATGGTCTATAGATAAATCAGCAGCTAAGATCGATGAATTAACATTTCAGATGTCATAGGAGATGACAATGTCTGTACCTACCCGTACTCCTTTACCAATTATCCTAATTCGTGGGTTTGGCGGTCTCAATATTCAAGAGGAACAGCGCTTAACCTATCAGGGCTTTAACCAAGGCACCGTCTATGAACACAAAAAGGGAACAAATGAGATTTATGAAGGATTAATCCTGAGTTTTCTCAAGTCAGACTGGCAATACCAGGATGCCACTAACGTCGTGACCTTTAGTAGTCGGGAGATTGAAGATGAACCAGCCCTGCCTCGGAAACTAAACTCTTTGCAGAAAATGCTCCAGGATGGCAAACCCCTGCCATCATCACTCCAGTGGTTAAAGGATAATGGTATTTTCGAGAAATTTAAGCGCCTAAAAGAAGAAACCTATACTCTAAACTATCCAGACAAAACTGAACAAAAAAGATATTTTTCAGGGGATAAAGTAGTCATAAACCCAGAGATGTCAGAATACTTTTTGGAGTCTATCAAAGATCCTTGGCGCTCCATTTGGGTATTTCGCTACTATGACCTAAAAGAGCGTAAATTTGACACCTATGGTAATGCCTTGGTGCGTCTGATCTACTTAATTCGTGAACTAACCGCAAATCAAGCAGGTGTTAAACCTAAGGTTAACATCATCGCCCATTCTATGGGTGGGTTAATCGCTCGTGAAGCAGTTCAAGTCACCTATCCCAGCCTTGGTCTTAAGGCTGAAGACTACATCAATAAAATTATCACTTTGGGCACTCCTCACCAAGGCATTACCTTCCAAATTTTAGAAGATTGGCTGGGGTTTGGGGGAGAACTAGGTGCTCAAGAAGAATTAGAGCGCTTTAATCTCAAAAATCAAAGTAAGCTCAACAACCCCTATTCGTTCCAAAATTTTGAGAAACACTTTCCCTTAGAACGACTTTTAACTATTGTTGGCACCAACTATAAGTCTTACAATTTTCGACAAGCCTCCTTTCTCAACCGCGTTTTCTCCCCGAGATATGAGTTTGGTTCTAACTATAACCGTAGTGATGGCTTAGTTAAGCAATTCTCTGCCCAAATTCCTGGGGCACCCCGTACCTTTATCCACAAATCCCACGGTGGTTTCGACTCCGTGATTACTTCCCGGGAAGCATTTGAAGTAGCAACGCGCTTTTTATTTGGGAATGTGCGATCGCGTTTACGTTTTGTCAACGGCCAAATCACTCGGGGTAAGGATTGGTTTGGCAAAAGTGAGTTCTTTCTGGGAGTATCCATTAAACCCCGTCTGGTGGATTTTGAACTGTTCCACCAGAGTGAGGCTGCGGAAAACTGCTATGGTCCGTTTATTAAAGAGGATTTGACCGACGAAAAGCCAGCATTTCCTTGGGCAGATGGCAAAAATCTGATCTGGGAAGGCTACCTGAATACCATATCAATTCTAGAGGATGAGAGTATCCCAGCACAAGAGAAAGACATGGTCTTACGGCTGGACTTTTACGTCGGTGAACGGGATTTGTTAGGTCTTGGTTTCTCTGATAATGTCATCTTCCGCAAACAATACTATATCCGGGTTCTGATTGCCAAGACACCCATAGAACTCTACCTCCATACCGATGAAAAATTTGCTCAGCCAGATTTTACCGCCAATCCCGCTGATAAGATGAAAGAAGTGGATGGTGCCTGGGAATTTAAAGTGCAAGACACTGGATTTGAAGGGACATTCCAGATCGAAATCGATTGTATTCCTGAAGATGGACATCCAGAACCGTTCCTTTCCGGGATAGGATAATGGGTAATGGGTAATGGGTAATTAGTAATGGGTAATGGGTAGTTGGTAATTGCTAGTTTATGATTACCGATTACCCTGACCCAAAAATCGAGCCACTATTTGGTATATTTGGTAAGTGATTAACCGGACTTTTAAATAGATTAATACTAGATTAAACCAATGGCTTCATCAAAATCAAAACGCAATGCTTCTGACTCCAAAACCTCTGGCAATCGAATTGCCTACCAGGAATTTGGCACTAGCAATGACGCTGCAGTTGAACGAGGGATTCAGGAACTTCCGCCAAATCAGCAAGATTTGCGGGTACAGGCATCACGGAAAGGACGTAAAGGAAAAACCGTTACAGTAATTAGTGGATTTCAATCATCACCAGAAACCTTAACCAAGTTACTTAAACAGCTGAAAGGCCAATGTGGTAGTGGTGGCACAGTTAAAGATAATACTATTGAAATTCAAGGTAATCATACTGATAAACTAGTGCAAATTATGATTAAACTGGGCTACAAAGCGAAAGTTAGTGGTGGTTAATGGTAAAAGATAAAATAAACCTGGATGTTTAAACAGGGATAAACGGATAACCTAAGATTAGTTTATCCGTTTTAACTACTAATCTTAATGACTACACTTAAATGACTAGTTTCGTAATCCTTAAAACATCGTGATCGGAACGAAGGTAGGGAACTGAGGTACTTCTGAATCCAGTAACAAAGGGTCGATGATACAACTTCCAATAAATGGGACTCAGGTCATGAGCGATCGCTTTTAGGGCTTTGAGTTCTTCTGCTAGTTCCGCTGCCAGTTCATTAATCCGTTCAGCGTGGTCATAAGCCTGTTGTGTGGCTTGTTCTATTTGGTCTTCCAGGGTTAGGGGTTCACTGATAGTAAGTGCTGGCTGTAGGTGCTGCTGTTTTTGTTGCAACTGGGCTTCTAAGGCTGCGATCGCATTATCGATTCCTAGTATCTCTACCGATCGTTGGGCGTTTTCACTGGCTTGACGACGGTAGGCTTGAGCGATCGCTTCTGGGGACTGGTCTTCTAGGATGATTTCCTGGCGGGTTAGGGTATCACGTTCAGCACGTAGTGCGGCAATGCTCTGGCGAATTGCGTCAATTTCTGAGTGTATTTGCTCCATTTTTGCCTTTAGCTATGAGTTTTATACTCTTTTTATATTGAACAGTCAACAGCCTCATCCACAAGGGGATCGGGCTTGTAACTAACAGGACTTACGCCATAACTATACCAGTAAGGTGCGTTATTAACGCACTCTACTATAGGGTTTGTATTTGAGATGTAAACCTAGGAGGTCTTGTTTTTTTGTCAAATAAAACTCCGGAGCTCTTGCCCCTCTTGGTTTTTCTCTAACTTCTGGTAATCTCTTGGTGTATCAATGTCAATTACACCTAATGGAAAAGAAATACTAAATACTTCGTTGTAGTATTTGTTAATTATTTTTTTTGCACCCACGGTCTCATCGGGTGCATCTCATTTTTGTAAAAACATCATTAATAAAGCATCCCATTTAGGTAAGCACAGCGTAAAGAAAGAATTTTAGGAACATTTTCAATATTCCATTGTGAGCCTGATATTTTAACTCGCATTCCTATT
>NZ_JAAHHM010000097.1:0-27453 GCF_010692445.1 Moorena sp. SIO3E8
TTGTGTGTTTTCAAGAGGAAGACGGCAGTCGGGAGGGAAAACTTCAGGGGACGGGAGTTCAGACGTGTGCTCTTCAATTGGGAATCGCGAATCGGGAATCGGGAATCGGGAATTGGGAATCGGGAATCGGGAATCGGGAATCGGGAATCGGGAATCGGGAATTGGGAATCGGGAATCGGGAATCGGGAATCGGGAATCGGGAATTGGGAATCGGGAATCGGGAATCGGGAATCGGGAATCGGGAATCGGGAACAGTAATAATAGTTGATTAACTCTTGCCTCTTGCCTCTTGCCTTTCTTTAAGAGAGAATGTTCACAACTTAAATAAAAATTTAATAGCAATTCTATATCCCATAAGGGACAAATTGATCCCCCATTATCCTTAATAAGGGGGACTTTGAGGTTGAGCAGCGTACCTCAATAACTGCGAGAAACGCTATATATTACTCTTCCCTACTCCCTACTCCCTACTCCCTACTCCCTACTCCCTATTCCCTGTTCCCTGTTCCCTATTCCCTCTTCCCGCATGACAATCAAGATTGGGAAATATCTGCTCCACAGGAGTCCCCTGAAACGGTTGCGCTGTCAGAATAATGGTGCCATCCTTTGCTACTACCCAGCCTTGGGCTTCGATAATCACTTTTTTGTCTTGACGGGGTTTCACTGACGGTTGCGCTTGTAATGGTTGTCTGGTGCTGGGTAACCTGGGACGAGTTCGCCACCTGACTGTTCTGTGGGCATTAATCACTGGATCCTCTGGAGTTGGTGGTAAACCGCCTTTGCCGGTAATAATAAAGGAACTCCCGCCAGCAATCCGATCATTCTCAAAGCCACAAAGGTCATTGGCCAGGATAGCTTCTGCATCCACCAGGATTCCTGGCAATTCGTTTAAGCCTGAGGTCGGGTCTACCTGGGAGATGTTGAGGATTACGTCACCGTTGAAGGATGAACCACGCTTGGAAGTAGAAGTTATGTCATTGTCTGGAGTGAGGTCATCTCGAAACTCTAAACCAAAGATGCCTTTGGCATTAATCTCAACACGACCTCCTGGGCCTTGGTCAGCATTGGCGGTGATGTCGCTATTTCCTAGACCGACTAGGGTATCAGTATTAATAAATATATTGCCCCCAATGGTTGTATTCTGAGCGTCAGTTATAATCTTGCTTTCGTTGAGGAGTCGGATGTCACCAGCTTCCAGCCTAATCTTGCTTTTGTCTCCTCCTGCTGTTTGTGCTGTGATGATTCCATTGTTGTCAAGGAAGATGGAGTTAGCATTAATATTTACTTCCCCTGCTGAAGTTCTCTCTTCAAAACTTCTAGCACTAACTTCTGCTCCATCAGAGATTATTAACTTGTCAGTGGTAATATTCAAAAACTTTCCGGCATTTCCTGTTGCTTCTCGATTAGCTCGAATAAACAAGCCGCTGGCAAACTCACCATCGGCTGAGGTACCAGTACCAATGAGTTGAACAGATTCAGAAGCATTGACACTCAAGTTTCCCCCGTCCCCTTCACCCAAAGTGCTAGCTGAAACTTGTGCTCCATCAGAGACTATTAACTCCCCAGTGGCAATAGTTAAATCTCCTGCATTTCCTGTTCCTTGAGTTTGAGTAGACAAGTCGCTGCTAAGTTGAACAGATTCAGAAGCATTAACAGTCAAATCTCCACCGTCCCCTTCACCCGAAGTGCCAGCTGAAACTTGTGCTCCATCAGAGACTATTAACTCCCCAGTGGCAATAGTTAAATCTCCTGCATTTCCTGTTGCTCTTGAATTAGCTTGAGTAGACAAGCCGCTGACAAGCCTACCATCTGCTGAGGTACCAATCACTTTAACAGTAGAGTTGGCATTAACAGTCAAATCTCCCCCGTCCCCTTCACCAAAAGTGCTAGCTGAAACAACTGCTCCTTCAGAGACCATTAACTGCCCAGTAGTAATATTCAACTCTCCTGCATTTCCTATCCCTAGAGTTCGAGTAAACAAGCCGCTGGCAAACTGACCATCTGCTGAGGTACCAGTACCAATGAGTTGAACAGTAGAGGAGGCATTTACAGTCAAATCTCCGCTGTCCCCTTCACCAAAAGTGCCAGTTGAAACTTGTGCTCCATCTTTGACAATTAACTGCCTAGTGGTAATACTCAAATTTCCCGCATTTCCTTTTGAGCCTCGATTAGCTTGAGCAAACAAGTCGCTGCTAAGTTTAACCGTAGAGGAGGCATTCACACTCAAATTTCCGCTATCCCCTTCACCAAAAGTGCTAACGGAAACAACTGCTCCCTCAGAAACTGTTAACTGACCAGTGGTAATACTGACATCTCCCCCATTTCCTTTCCCTTCAGTTCCAGCAGACAAGGCGCTGTGAAACAGACCATCGGCTGAGGTACCAATCACTTGAACCGTAGAGGAGGCATTGACACTCAAATTGCCCCCGTTCCCTTCACCAAAAGTGTCAGCTGAAACAACTGCTCCATCAGAGGCCATTAACTGACTAGTGGTAATACTGATATCTCCCCCATTTCCTTTGCCTTCAGTTCTAGCAAACAAGCCGGAAAACAGACCATCGGCTGAGGTACCAATCACTTGAACCGTAGAGGAGGCATTGACACTCAAATTGCCCCCATCCCCTTCACCAAAAGTGTTAACGGAAACAACTGCTCCATCAGAGACCATTAACTGCCCAGTAGTAATACTCAAATTTCCACCATTTCCTGTTGAGCCTGGATTAGTTTGAGTAGACAAGGCACTGGGAAAATTACCATCGGCTGTCGTACCAATCACTTGAACCCTATAGGAGGCATCCACACTCAAGTTTCCCCCGTTCCCTTCACCGCTTGTGCTAGCTGAAACCGATGCTCCATCAGAGACGATTAACTTCCCAGTGGTAATATTTAAATCTCCGGCATTTCCTGTCCCAAAAGTTTGAGTAAACAAGCCGCTGAAAAATCGATTATTGGCTGAGTGACCAATCAGTTGAACAGTCGAGTCGGCATTGACAGTCAAATTTCCCCCATCCCCTTCACCGAAGGTGCTAGCTGAAACAAGTGCTCCATCTTTGAGCATTAACTCCCCAGTGGTAATACTGATATCTCCCCCATTTCCTGTTACTTCTGGAAAAACTTGGGCTGCCAAAGCGCTGGGAGTACCATCAGCAGATACACCAACCATTCGCACAGATTCAGAGGCATCCACTGTCAAATCTCCCCCCTGTCCTGAGCCGAATACAGTCGCCGTTATCCTAGAACCACCCTCAAGACTCAACTGAGAAGCCTCAACCACTATCCCACCGCCATTCTGATTTCCCAGGGTATCCGCAAAAACAAAAGAGCGATCGCGTAAACTCACATTAGCCCCCCGCACCTGGATACTGCCACCACTTTCCCCACTGGTATTGACAAAAGCAAATTCCGACAAACTAATATCCTGAAACCCTTGAACTCCCGAATAATCCAACACAAAACTCGTATCCGTTGGGGTCAGGTTAACCACACCATTAGCACCAACACCCCCCAGCTCAATCCGTCCATCCAATGCGAATAGAGCGCCATTAGGAATAGTCACCTCACCACCAATCAAGCCCAATGTTTGACCATTTGGTACCCGAAGCCCAAAAAAAGACTGATTAGTAATACTTCCGGGATTGGAACCATATTGCAACCCAGATGGAATATTAATGGTCAACAACGGTTTTTCATTGGGATTTTTAGTGCTGAATACTGTGCCATCGTCAAACAACACACTATCAGCAGTACTCCCAAAAAATGAACCTCCCACATCCAGTCTGCTATTGGGACCGAAGACAATACCATTGGGATTGATCACAAATAAATTAGCATTACCCAACACGCCTAGGGTTCCCAAAATATTGGAAACATTACCTCCCGTTACCCGACTCAGGATGTTGGCAACTCCAGCAGGATTCGCAAAATAAACTCGCCCGAACTCCGCCACATTGAAATCCGAGAAGCTGTGGAAGAGATTACTGTCTCTAATCGCCCCACCTTCAATTAAATCTATTACAATCCCGTTAATATTCAGATTGGTTACTACAGAGCTTTCATCCCCTAGGGTATTATCTGGGGTAATTTGCCCTAATGCCGTAGTTGCAGCTAGTAGAGAATACAGCACAACGCTACTTGCTGGCACCAGTCGGGAAATCCGAGGTTTCATGTTAATCAATAAGCTAGCGAATTTTTTAATTAAATCAAAAAATATATTTCAGGTTTCTTGATTTAAAAACTCTTTTTAAAGAGTTAACTAAAAATTCACAAAAAAACCTTATATTCCCCCTAGCACCAGCAGGATTAAGGTCTTCATTTTTGCTTTAACAAACCTTTAAAAAAACTTTACTTAAAATTCACAATAACAGGGAGTAGGGAGCAGGGACTTCGGAGCAGGGACTTCGGAGCAGGCAATAGGCAATAGGCATGCTAGCAATAGGCGAAAAATAATGTGTACCTCATAGCTATGATCAACGCTATAGATCTAGCTATAGCAATATTAGTGGGTTTTCCAGTTGTAGTTATTGCCTTCAAAAAAAGTATAAAATACTAGCGTTTCTCGCAGTTTTATGATTATTTCAGTAGGGTGGGCAAAGTCATCATTTCGTGAGTACTTAAAACAAGCAAACTGTGTCTTGATGCAGTCGCTCATGGGGGAAACCCCCAAGACCGCGCTGCATCGCTTTTTGCCCACCCTACAAGCTGCATCGCTGTATTAACTTGTGTAAAGTTGCCAAAAGCCCCTCTGCTCCGAAGTCCCTGCTCCGAAGTCCCTGCTCCCTATTTCAACAGTTAATTTTACTTTTGTCCGACTACTTATTACTTGTGACTTGTGACGCTAAGGGTAGCGCTATACAATACCCATCACAACGACTGGGCAGTATCAATAGATGCGATCGCAGCTTGGAATTTGGGCAGGGCACTGGAAATCATCTCTTCGCTGGCAGTCAGGGAGATGCGGAAATAACCTGGTATTTCCTGTGGCGTTCCAGGTAATACAAAGACGCCGTGACTGGCCAGTAACTCGGCAAAAGCACAGTCATCTTGCCAAGGGGAGCGCACCAATAGAAAGAATGTTGCATCAGGGGTGCGGAGCTTGTAACCGATGTCCCGCAGTGCTTTGACCATCCAATCTCGCTTTTTTTGTAAATGCTCGATATTCAGGTTTAGTTGCTCCAGGTCCCCTAGGGCATACTGCATTAATACACTAGGATAACACCAACCAAAAGAACTTTGTTGTAAGATGCCAATCACTCGCCTGATTTCTTGCCGATTGGGCATAGTGGATGGTAAAGCAATATACCCTATGCGTTGACCAGGAGCCATGAAGGTCTTGCTGTAACCATATACCAAGAAAGAAAATGGGTAAAACTGGGTAGGGCTAGGACAAGGCTGGTGATCAAACACAATCCGGCTGAAGGTTTCATCAGAAATTAGGTAAATGGGCTTACCATAACGTCTAGAGGCATCGGTGAGTATAGCAGCCAAACCCTCGAGGGTTGTTGCTGAGAAAATCTTACCTGTGGGATTATGGGGTGAATTGACGATTATTGCCCGAGTGCGTTCTGTAATCGCAGATGCGATCGCATCGAGGTCCATATCAAAGGTGTTGGTATCCACAGGCACACCCACCGGCACTGCACCAGTAAGATGAACCATACGCCGATAACCTAACCAGGGTGGAGTCAGAAGAATTACCTCATCTCCATCCCCAGCCAGGATGTGCAGACAAATTGCTAGACCAACTACTGTACCATTGGTCATAAAAATATCTTCCGGCAATATGGAAATTCCCCGTTTATCCTGAAGAGCAGCGGATACAGCCTGCCGTGATTCCGGAATATTTCCCTTGTAGCCATACCAACCTGGATTTTGCGGTATACTCGAACGCTGTAAGGCTTCTACAAAACCTGGAAGTGGCATTTCATGGGAATCACCCAAGGTAAAGTCAAGACTGTCCGGCTCAGTGCGGCGACTCATATAGGTCGCTTCGGCATAAAATCTGCTCATGGGAGTCTGATACTCTAATCCCTTTAGTACACGTGGGGAGATAAAGTGAGTATTCCCTTCAGTGGTTGGATCTGGCCTAACTGCAGCCTCTGATTACAATCTATAATGAGTCACTTAGTATTTTTAACGGCTTCTGAATTAGCAAAAGCAATTCGCGATCGCACTGTCTCATCGGTGGAAGTGTTAGACGCTCATCTTGAGCATATTGCTCTGCACAATTCTAAACTAAACGCCATTATTACCTTAGATGTAGAAAATGCCTATCAACGAGCCAAAAAAGCTGACGAAGCTTTAGGACGAGGGGAAATTTGGGGTAGGTTACATGGAGTACCCATAACCATTAAGGACAGCTTAGAAACTAAGGGATTACGGACTACCAGTAGCTACGAACCTTTAGCTAATTACGTCCCAACTCAAGACGCTACCGTTGTGGCTAGACTCCGTGCAGCGGGAGCAATTCTTCTCGGAAAGACCAATACACCAAAACTGACGGCAGATTTTCAAACCAATAGTCCCCTATTTGGGAGAACAAATAATCCCTGGAATCTGGACTATACCAGCGGTGGTAGTACTGGGGGTGGTGCAGCCGCCGTAGCTGCTGGGTTATCGCCTTTGGAACTAGGTAGTGACCTTGGCGGTTCTATCCGTGTTCCTGGACATTTTTGTGGTGTATTTGGCCTTAAGCCTACGGAGCATCGTGTTTCAACCTTTGGACATATTCCAGAGCTACCAGGAAAGCCAAAAACCATCCGACACTTACAAACCATAGGACCTCTGGCTCGCTGTGTCGAAGACTTGCGCTTGTGTTTATCCTTAATTCAAGGACTCGATCCCCAACAAAATTGGTTACTTCCTATACCGACAGAGCAGTTTAAACTAGAGAATTTACGGGCATACCGCTACGCTTGGACAACAGGTTTTGGTGATATTCCAGCATCAACAGAAACCAAGAGATGCTTAGAGAAATTGGCATTATCTCTGGAAAATTTAGGGTGTTGCATTGAGGAACATAACCCACCGAATTTGGACGTTACTGTAGCAAGGGAAACCTATAGCGAGATTCTCAAATTTGAATTTGGTTTATCCGAGATCAATCAACAACAGTATGAACATGCTCTTCATAAACGCGATCGTATAATTACTGATCTAGAAGGCTTCTTATCTGATTGGGATGTTTGGTTGTGTCCTGTGGTTCCAATAGCAGCATTTACCCATCGCCCATCAGGGGAACCAATTGAGATAGATGGTAAGCAGTTTCCTTATCTGAAAGCTATTGGTGCTTACACCACACTGTTTAACTTAGGTGGTAACCCAGTCATAGTCCTACCCCTTAGCCAGTCCCAGAAAGGCTTACCCATTGGTGTGCAAGTGGTCGGAAGACGGGGGAGTGATATGAGACTGATCGCAATTGCTGAGACATTGACCCAAATCACCGGAGGCTTTCAACCTCCACCGGGATATTAACGGGATTGATACCGAGTTGCATTCAAAGAGAGTAGATTGCTTGGATAGGGAGATGGGGAGATAGGGAGATGGGGAGATGGGGAGATGGGGAGATGGGGAGATGGGGAGATGGGGGGATCCTCACAGGGGTAGGTTTTTTACATTTGGGTAAAACATGGGACGACCCAGAGGGAGAGGAAAAGGAAAACAACGAACAAGCGATGCAGCGCCGACCTGCGGGGGAAACCACGCCAGTTGCTCATGGGGGGAACCCCCAAGACCGCACTGGCTCCCCAAGACCGCGCTGCATCGCTTTCTTATCCCCCACACCCCAAACCCCAAACCCCACACCCCACACCTTCAGCTATCAGCCTATGCGCTACTTGAGGTGCTACTGTTCGCGCAGCACCTCAAGTAGCGCAATCGGTGCTTTTGAATAAAATAAGCTGACGGCTGACTTCTGACTTCTGACTTCTGCTATAACAATAGCTGGGATGCGTTCGCGAAGCGTCGGCTTTGCCGAATCGCTTAATCCCTTACCACCTTAATCCCTTAACCTTAACAATTATTTATCTTTTCTTAACAACCTAACCAATTTAGGGAATAATTCCATAACTAACCTTAACAAATCATCAGTATAATCCCGGACAACTAATGGGTTATCATAAAAGTGGGATAAAGCAATACATACTGATAATTTTCCTTCTAGGGAGGCCAAAAATGAAATTCAATATTTTGGCAACGCTAACCTTACTCGCTTCCCTGTTCTTTACTGGTTCAGCAGTAGCTGAAAACCCAGACCAGGTGCAACAGTTGCTCTCAACTGGTGAATGTCCAGGGTGTAATTTAAAAGGAGCGGATCTATCGGGTGCACATCTACTAGGGGCTGACTTGAGGAATGCTAACCTGCAAGGAGCAATCTTAATCGAAGCCAACCTAGAAGGTGCTGACCTGACTGGTGCCAACTTAAACGGGGCTAACTTAACCCAAGCCTTTGTTACCAACGCTAGTTTAAACTGCGCTAATCTCAACCAAGTGAATTTAACAGCGGCCAAGCTTTACGACACCGATGTGTCTGGAGCTGTCATGAACAACATGACCTTAACTAATGCCGAGATATTTGAAACTGGCATTGGCATTGGTGGTAGTGCCGAGGAATTCAATTTCAATGTCGAGTGTAGAGTAGAGTCTTGACACGTAAGCGATCAGCGATCAGCGATCAGCTATTAGCTTATGGATCACAGTGTCGAAGCCTGTGCCACGGTACTGATTGGTGCTTTTGAATAAGTTATGGAGCGCGGTCTTGAGGGAAATCCCCAAGACCGCGCTCCATTTAGAAAACAGGTCAGCATTGGTTTAATCTGAGTTAAGCTGACCACTGACTGCTGACTGCTGAATGCTTACAAAGATGCAGATATTGGTATCTGTGCAGCTCAACCATTAGCTGTTATGATCGGAAATCAACCCAGAAAATCAGAGGGGAGGGAAAGTTGACAGAATTTCTAGATTTTCTGAAGCATAAGTATGCTTATGTTGCCGTTGGTGAATTCAAGCCAGGCAAATTTCAAGAAGCTCAGGATCTTTACGAGAAAGCTGTATCTACCTATATCCAAGGGTTCAAAGGCGCTTACCTACTGCAAGAACCTGGAACCGATAGAGGGATTGCTGTGATATTTTGGGAAAGTATAGCGGACATGGAAGATAATCAAAGTGAAGCCTATGAGGCGATCTTAAACCAAATGTCTCACTTGTTTACCAAAGCTCCCACGACATCGTTCTACGAAGTTTGCAGTGAAATCCAGCCTCCCAATTAGCTGGAGAATTAAGAATTAAGAATTAAGAATTAAGAATTAAGAATGGAGAATTAAGAATGGAGAATTAAGACTCATGCGATCGCCTAGCCGTAGGGTGCGTTAGGGGCGGAAAGTCTCTAATTTTTTGCCTCTTGGCCAGGGTTGACATAGTCTGCCCCGTAACGCACCACCTGTCGAGTCCAGTGCGATGCTCTTAAGGCCAAAGGCCACGCTACGCGAACAGAGCCGCTACGCCAACAGAGCCGCTACGCGATGAAGCGTTCGCAAAGCGTGGCCTACGGCCTCAGCTTCCGCGCTTATGCGAACACATTAAACCTTTAATAATATATACAACTTGTATACTAAGAGCGGATGGGGGGAATCGAACCCCCATCATCAGCTTGGAAGGCTGAGGTTTTACCACTAAACTACATCCGCACTGTTTCCAGTACTTTTAGCATCATAACATAACAAAATCAAAATGCCACCTTTTTTAGAGCTAATTTGTAAAGTAAATATTAATAAGCTTGAAAGCCTTGCTATGATTGTCTTTTAGTTATTAAATAGTTCAATTGTTCTAGTTTAGCGCAAGCCTTATCCTACAAGGTTTAGTGCGAGTTTACAAATCAGCTCTTAGATCAAAAATCAGGACTATTGCCTATGGCCTCTTGCCTCTTGCCTCTTGCCTCTTGCCTCTTGCTAGCATGCCTCTTGCCTCTTGCCTCTTGCCTCTTGCCTCTTGCTAGCATGCCTCTTGCCTCTTGCTAGCATGCCTATTGCCCATTGCCTCTTGCCTCTTGACTAATGGTGAGTTGGAAGCGATAAGCTTGGACAACTGGTTGACCTGCCATGTAAGTAGGGGCAAACAGCCAATGGCGAATCACCTGCTGAGCGAGTTGCTGAGCCTGATCAATACTAATATTGCCTTGCTGCACTTGAATATAGTCCGCTAGCAGTTCCGGTTTACCATTGGAATCAATTAACACCACCACCTTCAACACTAACTCTTCCGATAAATCAATACCTGTCAAATTCAGCTCCTCAGCGGAAAATTCGGTTTTGTTAGCTGGTAGCGGTAGAGCCAATTGGTCTGGAATATCCCGATTGGGATTAGTCAGACCAAATTGACTCATCTTAGCCAGAAAGGTATCTTTTGATGCCGACTCTTCTAGGATGCTGGAAGCCGGTGGCTGAATCGGTGGTGGCAGAGGTAAGGGTAAAGGTAGCGGCCTTTGGATGACTGGAATAGGCTTAACAGGAGTGATCGGAGTTGTTGGTTCAGGTGCGGGTACAGGTATAGTTAATTCATAAGATGTTGGCAGTGCTAGCTCTTTAACGGGTAAGCTTTCCTCTGTTGGTGTTCGCTCTAAGTCAGGCTCAGTGACATCAATGGTAGAGTTAGAGACAGTTTGGTGATTAAAATTCCTATCTGACCTAGGACTAGTTAGAGCTGTTGATGGGTCTTCTGGTGATGTCTCTTGCTCAGCTATGTCTTCCGGAATGATAGGAATCAGATCGATGGCAATCAAATCCTGACTGGGTGGCGAACTTTCCAAGCGCCCCATCAAGAGCATATACAGTATCGACAAGAAGCATAGATGAATGACAACAGACGCCAAAACCATGGCCAACCATAGCATTGGCCCGTTAAAGTGACGTGGTTCAGGTAAATTAGGGGGATTATTTGGGGGCAAACGTTTTAGGGTCATTCGTTGCTAGAGCGTTGCTCGAGTCTTGTAATTGTGTAAGCTATCAGCTATAAGCACCTCAGCTGTCTGCTAAGGCAATCCAACGCCTGATCAATAAAAAGAGTCCCTGAATCATGAATAGCTGATAGCTGATACCCCAGAACTGAATCATCATGTAATTTTATACTTTGGATTGGTCGAATATATAGCGTTAATCATACTTATCAGGGACATTAATCCTTATCAGGTAAATTTAATATGCAGTCCCTGATCTGACTCCCCATCTCCCTATCTCCCTATCTCCCTATCTCCCCACACTTTCCACGCTTCCCACACTTCCCACACTTCCATTACGATCAAGCTCCCATGCCAGAGTAATGCTTTAACCCTTTACGCCATAACCAGCGGTTGACTAGGAAAAATATCAAACTCCAACCTAGAATCACCAATATTCCCCCTACCACATTCACAGGTAAACCAATCAACAGTGCTGCTGGGAAATGAATCAGATAAGGAAAGGGTGTCCACTGGGCAATTTCCCTTACCAAAGGAGGAAAGACTTCCAACGGAGCAATTAACCCAGAAAGAAATAAGTAGAGCAAAAATGATAATTCTTCAATAGCACTAGCCCGTTCTGTCCAAAAGGCGAACATGGCAAAGGTATACTGCATCAAAAAGCGTAGGGCAAAGCTCATTGCCACCACCAGGCAACCGAGTAACAAATTGCCAAGATTCGGTACCCAAGCTGCTTCGGGATACAGCAGGAAAAACAAACCGATTAGCCCTAGGTTAAACGGCATACGGATAAATCGTTCTGCTAAGTGAGCGGCTACCTGATGCCACACTGGATCAATTGGCTGTAGTAATCGTGGGGAAAGCTTCCCTTGCAACACTTGTTCTTGAAATTCGAAAATCACCCATACCAAGTTGAACTGGCGGATAAAAAACACTGAGATAAAGTAACGGGCAAATTCTATAGAATTCAGACCAAATTCTGCTTCTTGGGATGCCTTGGTCCAAATCCCCATTAGAATCAGAGGTAACAGATTCGACAGTACCCAAAAAAATATTTCTGCCCGATACTCCATCATATGGGCGTAATAAACACTGAGGAAGGTTGTTATGATTTTTAGGACGCGCTTCATTTATTTTTAGTAGGGAGTAGGGAGTAGGGAGTAGGGAGTAGGGATTATGGAGTAGGGAGTAGGCAGGGCTGTTTCATTATTTGGAATAAATTGTCAGGTGAATGGGCATGAAACGGAGCTGGGGTGCTGGGTATAGGGTGATATTTCAGGTTAAAAATAACTTTTTATTAGCTTTAATACCTCCGATATTACTATATCAGTATCTCTCCACATTTCCAGCAATTCATAATAGGTTCAGTAGCCAATAAACCCTAGCCTATTACTGAATTAACAAAGCGATTTTAATGGTCATGATGCAACATTGTTATTTAAACTAAATTTAGTTTTAGGGGATAAATTACTCAATTTAATATCAAAAAATAAGCTTAATTTGACTTTTCATAAAGACTAATTAAATTAGTCTTTATTAAGACTATTCACAATAAATTTTTGAACTATACCTAACTTCAAATAGAGCTGTTTAGTTTCGGAAGGAAGGTACTTGAAGTCAGTCACCGTTCCTCTACAATCCTGAGTACCACATAAGCACTTCATTGTCCAAAAATCCTCGTCCATGGTAGTCGAATAGTCAAAGAATATCTCTTCACCTGCAGTGATTTGTCTCAATGCAATTAATATTCGATCTCCGATGATGCCTGCATTCGGATTGCACGAATGATTTACGTAAGGTGCTGGTGACTCTGGAATCATATCGATATCGATATACGCATCATGGTCAATTTGGAGAACATTTCCCATCTTTTCTCCTTTGGCAACACTCTGATCAAAATTGATGATGGGTCCGGTAAACTCAAGTAGCGGTTCACCTGCAGCAATGTCTCGGACTGCAAAGACTCCCTGTCCTATCTTCGCGGGTCTGACTTCAACCTTAGAGTAAGTTGAAGCTGCTAAGTCGTTAGTTGAGACATCTTGATAGGAATTCTTCTCAGGATTAGCTCTAAACATAAATTTAGCTAAAATAAAAAGTTATTAGTCTCAATCCTTTTAGGACAGTTTTTTATGAAAACTATAGGTTGACAGTTGGTATTGCTCAATCAGGGGAAGCTCATCTAAATTCGTATCACAAACTACAGATAAAAGTTTTTTTGATAGTATCACAAACCTGAAATCTGCTGGATAAATCTCAATAAGCTGCCTCCATTATCAATAATCTCGGAATTATCAATAATGTGATTTGAGAAATCTGAAAAATCCTAATGGGGATTAGGCTTTGCCTACGCGGGGCGCGTTCGCAACAGTTCACTCTACTACTCCTGCCTGGAAAACACGACCAATAACTTCTTCAATGGGAGGGTCAGTTACGCTTAAATCTATTACCTCCAGCTCAGCCAGAATCCGAGCCACAGTCTCGGTAAGCACTTCCCGACGCACTAGCAAACGCACGTGGTGACCATCTACTTCTTTGAGTTCACCATAGCGCTGTAAAAACATATCCTGACTAGTCTTTACCTCAGGTAAGGGCTGGGCAAGTTCTACGGTGACCTCACGATAGGGAGCAAAGCGCTCAAGTAATCCATCTAGAGAGCCATCGTAAATCAGCCGACCTTCATGGATTAATAGCACCCGTTGGCAAAGAGCAGTGATATCAGCCATGTAGTGACTGGTTAAGAGTATTGTTGCTCCTGTGCGTTGGTTGTACTCCCGCAAGAAATCCCGTACGGCCAATTGAGCATTGACATCTAATCCTAAGGTAGGTTCATCTAAAAATAGGACTTGGGGTTGGTGTAGCAATGCTGCTAGTAGTTCGGCTTTCATGCGCTCTCCTAGGGAGAGTTTTCGTACTGGCTGAGTCAGTTTCCCTTCTAGGGACAGCATCTCGGTCAGTTCCCCAACTCTATACCTATAGTCTTGATCAGAAATACCATAGACAGCGGCATTGATTCTCAGGGAATCTAGGGCTGGTAAGTCCCAAAGCAACTGTTGCTTCTGCCCCATAACTAGGGTAATTTTTTTCAAAAAGCCTGGTTGACGTCGTTTGGGAATGTAATCCACAACTCTGACTCGACCCTGAGACGGATGAATCAGTCCAGTGAGCATCTTGAGAGTAGTGGTTTTGCCAGCACCATTGGGCCCTAAGAATCCGACTACTTCTCCAAAGCCAATTTCAAAGGAAACGTCTTGTACAGCTTTGACTGAACGGTAGGTACGGCGGAAGAAATGGTTTAAGGTACCTTTTAGTCCTGGTTGTTTGATTGCTACTGGGTAGATTTTGCTGAGGTTTTCGACAATAACAATAGACATATAGGAAAGGGAACAGGGAACAGTGAATAGGGAATAGGGAGTCGGGAGTCGGGAGTCGGGAGTCGGGAGTCGGGAGTCGGCTTTTAACCTAAGCTATTGGTTATTGCCAATTAAGGTTAAGGTTGTCGAATTTTCCTTGTTAAATCATCTGCTGCCAATGGCTATATGATCAACGATACCCAGCTTGGGACGATGTCAGACTTGATTGACTCACCTAGTTTCCCATTGTGAAAGTACAGTTGACCAGGGATTGATTACTCAATTAGGAAAAGCGAACGCGCCCCGCGTGGCCTACGGCCAATCGCGAAGCTTGACATGCACGGGCAAAGCCCAATGCTTCGCGAACGGTCAATCGCATTTACCTGTTCGTCTTCTGATTTCCCTACTCCCTACTCCCTACTCCCTACTCCCTACTCCCTACTCCCTAATGCGTTCGCATAATTTTTTCCTGTGGGAATTTGACACATTATTGATTAATTAGCTAAAAAGGAGTACAGCTACCACTCTAGAAGTTGAGCTTCCTGTTGACGCTAATCAATGGTTGGCTGGGTTTTATACAGTAACAGTTAGGGTTAAGCGCAATGGCAAGCAACAAGTGACTAATGCTCTCTCCTTTTCCCTAGCGCCTAAGATCATCGAGGAGATGACTATATCTACAACTACCGGAAACCAGCAGCAGTTGACCTTGACCTGTAATCCACCGGTATGGTTAGGGAAGCCAGACACTTCATCAGTGATCCTAGGACAACAGGTAGGGTTTTTGTTAGGCGGACGCGAATTGTTACCCTTGTCGGAATTTTTGCCATCAGTGACCACTACTTCTTCTGACCCATCACCAGACCAGAAGACCAATAGCCTCGTCTTTGATATCACCGGTATTGCTGCTGGGGATTACTGGGTGCGCTTGCGGGTGGATGGAGTTGACAGCTTACTGGTGAATCGGACAGTTACACCTCCTGTTTTTTACTCGACCCAGAAGCTAACGGTGAGTGGGTGATGGGGAGATGGGGTGATGGGGAGATGGGGTGATGGGGAGATGGGGTGATGGGGAGTTTGGGGAATTTTATCAGAGTGGGAGAGTTTGAGAGGGAAAAGAATACCCCGTCGAATTAGGTCGGGGATGAATATTCCGTCTCAAATAGTGTTAATATAAAAAGTAAGGGTCTCAAAAAAACAGGGCAAAAGACCCTACTCAGCTACCCTGGCCATAGGCCACGCGGGGCGAGTTCGGTGCGCGGGAAAGTCACGCCCAGGTCGATAACAGTCGCCCACGGCTGTGCCTGGGAATCCCCATCCCTGCGACGGGTGGGGAGGTTCAATAAGTGCGTACGCTAATCTTGTCGGGTGGGCAAATGGATACTATAACTGTTGGAATGGTCAAATTCTCATTATTTGCCCACCAAACCCTTCTCTAAATGCGATCGCTTTAGGTTTGATACTGGTAAAATTACTCATGCCAAGATACTTAATGGCTTCACAATTAAATCTTCTCGCTAGATTGCCTGATTATCAGCCTTTAAACTTTCAATATATAACTCAATAGCTTCTGTAATATTCTCGATTCCCTCTTCAAAATAATCCCCTTGAGAATGACAACCTTTTAGGATCCGACAAAAAGCGTGATAACCTCCCTCTGATTCTTTTTACAAAATAACTGTATAATTGTAAATTTGTTTAGTGTTGTTGTCCATAGGTTTTAAACTTGTTTGTAATCTATAGCAAAGGGAGTAGGGAGTAGGGAGTAGGCAGTAGGGAGTAGTGCGATCGCTAATCTTGTAGGTTGGGTTGAGCGAATCAATAGTTTTGATAAAACTGATCGATTCTATGGGAGAGTAAAACCCAACACCATCCCCTTTTTTTTCAGTAAGTATTTGTTGGGATTGCTTGCCTCAACTGGGGAGCTAACACACCCTAATTTTATCATGGTGTGTTGTTGAGCTAAGATTAAAATGCGATCAGCTTTTATCAAAAGTTTATACTTTACTTCCATTGATCATGCCGAAACTAGATATGATTCATAAGGCTGTGAAAAATGCACTGATTAAAGATGGATGGATAATCACTGACGACCCTATATTATTGAATATAGAAAAACAAAACTCTATGCCGATCTAGGGGCTGAAGGCCCGATTGCGGTTCAACGAAATGAACAAAAACTTGTGGTTGAAGTCAAAAGCTTTGTCGGTACATCAAAATGGCAAGATTTAAAAAAAGCTCTTGGTCAATACGATATCTATCGCTATCTTCTGGATGAAACTGCACCTGAACGAAAACTTTATCTAGCTATTAGTAGCATTGCCTACAAAAACTTTTTTACTCAAGATGTGATTCAATTAATCGTCATTAGACATCAGAGGTTGTCTGAGAAGTCTAATTTGCTACACCTAAGCCCCCTAAATCCCCCAAGCGAGCAATCCCTCGCTTGGGGGACTTTTACCAGCAAATAGATTCTTGTTCCCCCCAGAATTGGGGGGCTAGGGGGGCAAAATTCAGTATCAAAAAACTTTTCAGATATCCTCTAAACTTACCTTAATTCTTGTAGATACTGAATTAGAAGAGGTAAGACAATGGATAAATTAGCCCAATACCCCAAAATTATTAAACAACTATTAAATGACTATATCGAATTATGTCAAAAACGTTCTCAGGAGGCGATTGATAATTTTCTGATTGCGGATGAAGCAAATGGTCACTATATTTGGATGAATTTAGGATGGCAAAATGGAGAAATAATTACGGGAATGACCGTTTATGTGCGTCTTCGAGAAGGGAAATTTTGGATTGAGGAAGACTGGACAGAAGAAGGAATTGCTACCGACCTTGTCCGTGTTGGAGTTCCCAAAGAGGATATTGTCTTAGCATTTCATGAGCCAAAAATGCGACAATACACAGATTTTGCTGTTGCTTAGGTGATCGCTTGATATTATTTGGTGGGCAAATGGACATGATCACTGCTGATCTGGTCAAATAATCAGAATTTGCCCACCCTACCCCTTTAATGTTCGAGAGAGTGTAGGAAGTCTTGTAGGGTGGGCAAGAGGATCTAACTGATACTTTTAACCCGGACAAATCGCGACATCCTGGACGTTTAGTACGTCTGCGGAGTCAGATAAGCTGAGTACTACATCCCCGAAACTGTCAAGGAAGGTGGTATCCCACATCGCCTTCAGGAAAATCCCGACGGCTCCATTGAAATCTCTATCGATCTCGTAACCACATTTTGGGCATTTAAAGTTCTTAGAGCTACCAAGTTTTCTATGAACATGCCCACACTTTGTGCAAGTCAATGAAGTATATTCTTCTGTTATTCTCACCAAATTGGAACCATACCGGTTACACAAATGTTCTAAAATCTGAGAAAACTGATAGAACGCCCAGGTCATCATAGCCCTGGCTGTCTTGCTTTTTAACTTTCGCTTCTTCTTTACGACCATTTGCGAGGTCTCAAAGGTAGGAAGAATAATTACGTCGTAATTTCTGGCTAAATAGGAAGCTACTTGTTTGTGGATTTCAGTCCTTAGGTTTTTTATCTTAGTCCTAACTTTTTCCATAGCTATCTTCAATCGATAGCGTCGAGGCTTGTTATAATGCCCTTTCAAACTATCATGTTTGCTCTTTAATTTATCTAGATAAGAGCAAAGTTTAGCTATTCTCTGAAAGTCATTAATCCCAAATTCTAAAAACTGGCCTCCGTCAAACCCAGTCATGAATGTCCTAACTCCAGGATCCAAAGCTATAACCTTTTGAGTGTGAGTAGGCTCAGTCTCAAACTCAACTGGAAAATGAGCAAACCACCTTCCTTTGTTATAAGTAAGCTCTGTAGACCCATCTGTCAATACGCAGTGATCGTGACCCTTAAACTCAGGCTTTGGTAAATGTTTGGTAGTAGATACCATCCATCTGCCAGCCTTGTAAGCTGTGGGATCAAACTGGATTGTTTGCTTCTGATTCCGCACACTACGAAATTTGGCTATTTTTAATCCAGCTTGTAGATTTGGTTTTCGTTTTTTGCCAAAACCAATAAATAAGGGCTGTTTGGCTGTCTCTTTCCAGGCTGTATATGCCTCCATTGAAGCATTATCAAGTATTTTAGATACATTAAGATTTTTGCACCACTCAGGGATAAGTCCAGACTTTTTCAACCAAGTCCTAAAACCATGCTTCCCTCCCTTCTTACCTACCTTTATGTACCCTTGGTTTTTGTTTAGCTGCTCAATCGATATGTTATATACTTTTCTAGTAGCGGAAACCCATTTCTTCCATATACTCTCAAGTTCTTTACTTGGATATACGCGGTAAGTCGTTGTCTTCAATGATTTTATTTTTGTACTTTCTGAGTCCGTACAACCTACAGCTGAAGACGTGGATGACCGCAAGAACATCTTCAACCATTTCTTGCTCTGGGCTGAGGTTCTTTTCGTCGAGAACCAGTATTTTAGTTTTGAATTTACAGCACAGCCATGAGATAAGATCGAACCCAAAGCGGCAAAGCCTATCTTTGTGGGCAACGACAATATACTTGCAAGTACCGCCGAGAACTCTGTCCAATAAGGATTGAAGACCTTTTCTTCTGAAGTTAAGCCCGCTCCCGATGTCTTTGATAATCTCTGCTTCTGGGTAACGAGACTTGAGAAACTGTACTTGTTGCTCAAGATCGGCTTTTTGAGAGCGGCTTGAAACTCTGGCATACAAAATGGTAGATCTTTCGTCTTTGCCAGTTTTTGTTGTTGGAATAGAGACGACTGAGTCCAAGTCGTATCGTCAAAGTCCTCCAGGTGTCTTAATTCCTTGGATTTTCCCTTCTTCAAGCCACATCTCTTGTGTCCTGGTGCTGACCCCAAGTCTTGTTGAGGCGACTCGGGGCGGGACGTAATTGACTGATCCATCCATCGCTATTTGTATTGACTACAAATACAGATAAATACAGTTTGTCGGTAAATGTCAAGTATATCCGAGAAAATATTTACCAGGAAGTTGCTCCATGGCCACACACAGGAGTAAAATCTTTTCTTCAAACAAGGATAAGTTAAAGCATTCACTAAGATATTTCAGCGCAGGTCGGGGATGATTGGCTTCCGCTTCTGCCATGGCAGCTTCCCCTTGCTTGATCGCTTCTGGGTCTACCGACTCATCTCCAGCTAATTCTTGGGCTAATTCTTGCAAACGCGATCGCAACCAGAACATTGCAGCACTGAGATACCGTGAATTATTTTCCTGCCATTAACCCATGCTTGACCAGAATACTATCCACACTATCCACAGCAGCTTCCACAGTCAAGACCAGTCAGCGGTCAGCGGTCAGCGGTCAGCCGTCAGTGGTCAGCCGTCAGCTATCATGCAGACGTAACTCATATAAAAAAATGGTTACCTGTTTGATTCAAAAGCTGAACGCGCACGCGTGTGCGTAGCACATAAGCTGAATCCTGATCACTGATCACTGATAACTGATAGCTGATAGCTGATAGCTTACTAGTCAAGACCAAAAAAAATAGCCGTGGAAAATACTTCCACGACTACAAACGTAAACCAATTCAAGGCGATGACTACAAACGTAAAGCAATTTAAGGCGATGTAGCATCTACTCATTAATTCTAGTTTATGAGGAATTTAGGCTAAACCCCTCTGTGGCTCTGACCCCCCATAGCAAGGAATAGTACACAAGCAATAAACTATTCTTAAACTATTTTTAACTGTAGAACTAGGGGGAAGACCCCCCAGCTAGGTTATGAGCTTAATCCAGAATCAAATTGCGCTCCAAAATACAAATGTATTCCCCAGGATTGTAAGTCCGTTGGAGTGGACTCCACTCGCTAACTGTTGCATAGCCCAGAGTCTGCAAATTCCTGATCGTAATGTAAATCGCCCGCTTAGAACCAGTCAAGGTATGTTTAATTGGTTCTTGGTAGGGATAAAACCCATGGGAACCTGGAAGAATTATTTCACTAGATTGATTCGGTAAAGGTGAAACAATGAAATTTTTGTACATCGCCTTAAATTGAGTAGCTTAGTGTTCATTAACTATTTAAACATATAAATAAATAATGTGCAATTTATTTGCAAAAAAATTAATATTTGTTAATTATTAAAATAATCGAATCATGATTAGTATAAATTTGAGGTAACAGGGAATCGGGAATCGGGAATCGGGAATCGGGAATCGGGAATCGGGAATCGGGAATCGGGAATCGGGAATCGGGAATCGGGAATCGGAATTTTCGGCAAGGTAAAAAACGGTAATTATTTGGGATAATTAAGTCTACACTTATATCGTTTTGACAGAGTTAGTATAAGTAAGGATAGCTAAAGTGCTGAAATTAGGGTCAGTAAATAATTAAATTTATATAATTGGGCAGAGTTATATCTAGTATTTATTGATTACCGTTTTTTACATAACCCAAAATACCTCTAGAGTTGATTAACTCTTGCCTTTTGCCTCTTGCCTCTTGCCTCTTGCCTTTCCCTACTCCCTACTCCCTAGATGAACATTACCATTAAAATCCCAGAGCTAAGCATAGAAGGAATTGACCTGAATAGACTAGAACGGGTACGCTTACAAGCAGCGGTGGAAGCAGAATTATCCCGTTTGCTTAAGGTGAAGGGACTACCTCGAAATTGGCAAAATAGTACCAATATTCCCACTGTACCCGTGAATTTAAACTTAACTAAAACCCACAATCCCACAGACATGGGTAAGGAAATTGCTCAGGCTATTTATAGAGGTATGGCGCAATGACTTAAGTCTTAGTCAGCTGAGAGGAAAGCTCCGGAAGATGATACAAACAAGCAAAGTTCCCAGTGACTTCGATGCTCAGGGTTTACGGAGTAGCCTAAGAAACCCGTATATTAATTTATAAATTAAAATGGTTCGGTGGGGATGAGAAAGCGATGTTAGGGTAATGGGATGAAATCCGGTAGTGCGATCGCAGGTATCATCCTTGCCTTGAAAAAAGGCTAGTGTAAACCTGAGTGGAGAAAAAACCTTGAAAAGTGGAGCCTTATTTGATGTGAATTAAAACTATTACTCATAACCTATCGCGCTCAATGGCTCAACTTTTCTTGCGGTAATTCAAACCCTGCCGCTCTGTTTTATTGGTGTTTTTTTTTAAGACTGTTGTGCTGACTTGCCCAGCATTTAAGGCCGTAGGCCACGCGGGGCGCGTTCGGCTTTGTTTATCAGTACATATAGCGTTTATCGCAGTTATGAGGTACAGTATTGAGGTAGCGCATCCCTATTCCCTATTCCCTATTCTCTCTTCTCTCTTCTCTGTTCCGGTGATCCGCTGTTACCTGTTCCCTAAAATACCGAAATTGTGTACCTCATAACTATGATAATTGCTAGAATATATAGCAATTCCATGGATACCCTGTGCAAAATTCATCCCAAACTCATGGCGTAGCATTGAGATGTGGGATGAATTTTGCCGGAAGCTAAGCCCTAGAAAATCTGCAAGTTCTGATCGAGCCAATCCAGCCATTTCAGACTACTCGATAAAGATTTCGGTGGGTCGTAAATCAGGGTATCTAGAGCAATCAGGCGCTGGAAATTGATCTTGACTGGATCATGACGCTCTGTGCGACCGTCTTTGCGATAAAACTTGACACCAGCTTTTTGCTGCATCATAGTGATCAATTCTTGAGCAACTATACCGTAGCCAATGGTAGTGGGATGAATGCCATCTAGGGAGAACAAACCACCGCTGGTGCGACCGGTGGCATCGGATCTAAAAAAGCGAGTATCCAGTACTGGTGAAAGCGCTTCGAGTTCCGGTGCCAGCTGATAGGGAGTCCACCAATCTGGTCTGGCGTCGGAGTCTTCAATATAACGTCGATAAGCTAAGCTATCCAGTAACCCTGCTAATTCAAATAAATACCAATCTCGACCTTCTTTTCGAGCCTGACCTACAGCATCAGCAATATATTCATTGTACTGATCAATGACGCTATCAATTGCTCGGGCTTGTTGTCCGGTAATGTGCGGGTCACGGTTGGGGTCGAAATTTTTGTCGCTAATCCAAGGACGGGTGTAGTAGGCGAAGTATCGCGAGCCAGTAGCGATCTTATCTCCTACTCCACGACCAATGGGCGTAATGGTGACATGGGGAACTGTAGCCAAAATGACATGGCGAGCTTGGATTTGCTTGACTTGCTCAACTACTTGATCCAATTCCGCTTTGAAATCTTCCGGAGACCAGATTGTAGGTCGCTGATTGGGCTGTGGTGAATTTAAATCGCGATCGCAACTCCATCTGACCTGCAATTGAGCAATGGTGCCCATGGCATTATTCGCCCCAATCATGATCATCAGGGTTTCAATACCATCTCCCTCACCGTTTTCTAAACTTCCTTCTTGCCCTAGTGCCACGGCAGCTTGGACTGGGGTAAGTGCTTTACCCTGTGAATCCCGTGCGGAGTCCAAAACCCTCAATCCAGCATGTTCGTTGGCCTTCTCAACGATTTGCCGCAATAGATGATCCGTTGGTGCCTGGATTTCTTTTCTGAGGGTATCTGCGTCCTTAGAGATAATGTCTTTGAGATTCCAACCATAAATAGCGAGGTTGTGGTTAATTCCTTTTTCCATAGCAACAGTAGAACCAACGCCCCCTTGCCAACCAGGACCCCGTTCCCAATAATCTTCTATGTCGTCCATAAATTCGCGGATTGAAAACAATGCCGACCCTAATTCCCACCAGTTTATCTGGTCACCAAACTGTCGCTCTAAGTGCCTAACTACATACTCCATATTCAGGGGTAATCCACCAAATTTACCATATTGGCTGGGACGACGCAGGTGTTTTTCCCAACCCATTTCTTGAGCAATCATCATGGGATAGGATAGGTCAGTGTTAAAAATTGCTCCACTCTGGACGCCATGGCTTAGGGAATCACCAATGGTGACCAGTCGATGTCGGGGAGTGCCTGGCTTTTGGTTGACTTCAATACTTAATTCCGGACGGATACCCAGAGTAGGGTCTGTTTCCGGTGGACGCCCTTGAGGTTGGATAACTTCTTTGACTTGATCTGGAGCGTCAAAGTCGAGCATGTCTTTGGTAAGAAAGCGTTTGATCATAGTTGCCTGTTTATTAAAAAGAAAGAGTGGTAATCAGTGATTAGATAATTCACCTCAGCATCAGTGAATTTCAGAAAGGTAAGCATTCAGCTGTAGAGACCTTAGATCCTTAGAGGATATCTACCAAGTTTTTTGATACTGAATTTTGCCCCCCTAGCCCCCCAACTTTGGGGGGAACAAGAGTCAATTTGCTTCTAAAAGTCCCCCAAAATTGGGGGATTTAGGGGGCTTGAATGTAGCAAATGAGACTTCTCAGACAACCTCTTAGATCCTAGGGGGGTTTCAGGAATTAATTCCTATAAACTACTTCAAAGCCAGCTGTCAAAAATTCCTTTCAAAGATTCCTAAGGGGATTAAGTGGTATAGCACTACGCATTAAAGTTAGGACATTGATAAAAGCTGCAAAAGCTGTTGTAGTCAACTTTTGCATTTTGCCTCTTGCCAATGCCATTGCGCGTAGCGCTATAACCGGTTCGGGTGACTCAGTACCAGTTCCGTTACATTCCGCCTGTTCGAGCTCCATTTGGTCCTCATATTTAGTAAAACACTTAGGCTTAGCAGCTACAGCTAGATCGAGAACAATGGGTACCTCTAATTTGATCGGAACTTGGAAGACACAGGGATTATAGTATTTGTAAGCCATCGGTTTTACCTCTTGCTGCAATTACTTTTAATCAACACATTTCTATAATCTCAGATATAAATCTACCTTCACAGTACCTTTGAGGGTACTTTTGTTTAGCTGATCAGATCACGGCATAACTTAGGAGTGATTATCGGTTAATTTCGAAATTAAAACTACTCCATGCTGAGCTCAACATGGAGGATATCTAGGACTTAATTTATGGCAATACTTTCAAATATCACGGAGCAAAAAGCATTATTTACCGGGAGCAGGTCTTGCGTTGCAGAACATTTGTACTATGTCCCATTAGAGCAAGCTTAAACCCATCAGGGGGCTATAGATAATGTACAAATATTCATAAGTCACATGCTCCCCCTATTACCTATTACCTATTACCCATTACCTATTACCTATTACCCATTACCTATTACCTTAGTACAAATGTTATGCCTAAGTGACATGCTCCCTTATTTACCATTGTTTTAGCTGAGATTTAATAATATTTAAAACTACAAAAATAAGCGTTATATAGCGTTGATCGCAGTTATGAGGTACAGTCTTCTTTGACATTGATTCCCTGTTAGGTGCGCTCTTACCATTAAGAATTAAATTCGCCACGGCTCGCACCTCTTGATGCAGCGCATTGCTATTCCCTATTCCCTATTCCCTCTTCTCTGTTCCCTGCTCCCTGCTCCCTTGCTATATTGACTTTGACCATTGACAATCAAAAATTAACAATTAACAAGTGATGAGTTAGCTCAATAATAAGTATTCAAACAGACTTGAGATCAGCAGTTTATTAACCACAAGGATTTCATGGCTACATCTCCCCTTTCCCCTCGTTTGTTGAGAGGGGCAATAGTCGCTCTAGACCCTGCTAACCCTCTAGCTAGTGTGATTATTTTCCAGTACAATCCGGAGACGATGACGCGATCGCTTACGCCCCGGACAGCAGGAGCGGATTTGTCTGCACAGGGTAAATCTGACCTAGACCCTACTGAAGCAAGTGGCATTGCGATGCTCGGTACGAGCCGCTACGGGATTGACCTTTGGTCACGCTACGCGATCGCATCTTACTAATCGGACTAAATATAGCAGTCGAAGTAATAGCAGTCGAAGTAAAGGTTAAGACATATTTCTGTTCCCAGATCCGCTGTTCCCTGTTCCCTTTTCTATAACAACTATTCCGATACTGTCCTATAAAATTTTACTACTAATAGAATAACTAGTGTAGCAACTCTTATACCATAGTTTGGTCAAAAAATACATAACCAAGTGCTAGTTTTTTTTGCGAGTTTCAACGATACCGTAGCGATGGGCGTTATCGTTGAGTAGGTGATACCACCAAAGAGAAACTATGTCTAAAACCATGACCTCTGCTGTTGTGCCTAATACTCCTGTACCGCCAACCCAATATGAACTTCCCTGTGATGACGGTATTCCCATGGAAACGGAACGACATAAACTTCAGATGGAATTGCTGATTGATCCGTTATACCCTTGGTTAGCCCAGTGGGAAGATGGCTATGTTGGGGGTAATATGTTTCTTCATTTCAGTGCAGCACAAATTAGGAATCAAGACTTCCGTGTCTTGATGCAGTCGCTCATGGGGGAAACCCCCTGTTCCCTTGCTGCATCGCTTCGCGAAGCGTGGCCTACGGCCTTGGTCCGGATGTATTTGTAGTGCTTGGAGTTCCCAAAGTCGAACGACTAAGTTGGGTAGTTTGGGAAGAAGGTAAAGGACCTGATGTCATCATTGAGCTAATTTCTGACAGTACAGCTAACACGGATAAAACTACTAAAAAAGTAGTTTATCAAGACCAAGTCAGAGTACCAGAGTATTTTTGGTACGACCCCTTTAATCCAGATGATTTTGCCGGATTTAGGTGGCACAATGGCGTGTATCAGCCTTTAACTGAAGATGAACAAGGACGACTAATTAGCGAAAGATTAGGATTAGCCTTAGTCCGTTGGCAAGGGGTCTATAAAAATAATGTCGATACTACTTGGTTACCTTGGGCTACCTTGGACGGAATTGTGCTACTTACTGCTGAAGAGATAGCAGTGCAAGCTCAAGAACAAGCAGCTCAAGCTAAACAAGAAGCAGTGCAAGCTCAAGAACAAGCAGCTCAAGCTAAACAAGAAGCTACCCAAGCTCAACAGCAATTAGCCCAAGCTCAACAACGAGCTGAGCAACTGGCTGCTCGCTTACGAGCCATGGGAGTGGATCCTGATCAAGTATGAACTGATCTTGCAACGGATTGGTTTAAGCATTTAGCGGTCAGCCTTGGCCTTTGGCCACGCTACGTGAACAGCGGTCAGCCTTGGCCTTTGGCCACGCTACGCGAACAGCGGTCAGCCGTCAGCGGTCAGCCGTCAGCGGTCAGCCGTCAGCCGTCAGCTTACCTAACAGAGATTAAACCAATGCTTACCTGTTTTATTCAAAAGCTGATAGCTGATAGCTGATAGCTGATAACTGATGACTGATAGCTGATAGCTGATATAGCAGTCGAAGTAAAGCTTAAGACATCTTCTGCTCCCTGCTCCCTGCTCCCTGCTCCCTTTCAACCAAAAGACTATGTCCTAAACTATACTTCCCTTGCTATAACTGATCGCTGATCGCTGATCGCTGATGACTGATAGCTAATAGCTGATCACTGATCGCTGACAATAAACCGGGTTTGATGCGTAAGTAATAAGACATAATTTTTACTTTTATGTCTTATTAGATTATTTACTTTCATGGATAGTTAATTTTAGCTGGCTAGGATGATAATTAATCCATAAACTCCGAATGGATTGAGCCTAAAACTATATATTACTTGGAGAATAAACGGCATGAGTAATATCAAGATTAATGACCTCAAACCCAGTGGTGCTGAATTATTTGATGACCCGGAAAGTTTTCTAGATGAATTGACTAATGATGACCTACAACAAATTATGGGTGGATTGAGGTTAGCCCTGCCCCCAGATGCAGGTTTTCTTCAGAGACTTAGATATAAAATTCGGCGTTGCTGAATTAAGGAATGAATCTGACGGGGTGACAAACAGCCTTAAAAGCTTTACGGGGTGTGGGGTGTGGGGTGATGGGTGTAGGGGAAGATCAGGAGCTGGCGGAGTGGCGACGGGACGGTTAAATCAGGTTTCGGAGCGATTGTTATCCCTAGGCTCACTCCAAATTCGCTTCTATTTTCCCCACACCCCACACCCGGTCACCCCATACCCTGTCTAGTTTTTAGCCTTGTTGTCACCCCCTCAGGGAATGAATGCGCGATCACCTGGTTTTGTTAAAGCCCCCTAAATCCCCCTTAGCAAGATACCGCTGGCGAACTTAATATTTGTTTACAAAATAGTGAGCAGATGTGGAAAATATCCTTTGTTTGTCGTTGGTGTGGAACTATAAGTTGAAACAATTGTATTAGTTGTCAAACTGAGGAGTTGC
>NZ_JAAHHM010000098.1:0-27360 GCF_010692445.1 Moorena sp. SIO3E8
AAGATGAGTACTCTCACTCTGTTAAGGAGGTAAGGTCACAGCGAGAACAGCTGTTGATAGGCGTTAGGTGGAAGTTTAGTAATAGATGAAGCCGAGACGTACTAACTGACCGAGGGCTTGACCATAAAAAACCTCGAAATTTGGCTTTGACACTAGCTATGCAATCTTAATGGTTCGGAAGCAGAACGGGCAAGATGCCCATTCCACCTTCCTGGTGCTTATAGCGCGACGGAACCACACCGACCCCATCCCGAACTCGGAGGTGAAACGTAGCTGCGGCGAAGATAGTTGGTGGGTAGCTGCCTGCTAAAATAGCTCAGTGCCAGGATAATTAATTTAGACTAAAGCCTCCTTAGGTAATCTTGACCTGAGGAGGTTTTGTATTTTAGGAAATAGGGATAGTTCTAGGAAATAGGGATAGTTGTGCTTGGCCATCAGCCTACACCTAAAATTTAGCAACTTATTAAAATTTAGCCAATTAAAATACCAACTTAAAACGGAGAAAGAAATCTCAAGAGTATGCTCCCAACCGATGCCAAAGCGTTGCCTAAATTAGAACCTCCTTTAGAGGTTGTAGAATTTTGGGCAATTTCTATCCCTTTAACCAAACTCTGTGACGCCTGGTATCCAGGAATATTTCCTTGTTCTTTAAACAGTTCACTAGCAATCGTACCATCTTGGGTCGCTGCTACTTCCTCTCCCAGTCGGAAACGAGCCATACCACGAGCCAAAAAAGCTGGAGCAAAGTCAGGCTTCATGCTCAAGGTTTTGTCGTAATACTCAATGGCAGTTTTGTAGTTACCTCTTTTGGCTTCTACTACTCCCCACGCATAAAAATCTTCTGCGGTACCTGCATAATCTGGAATACCAATGGTTCCTTGTATATAAGCATTACTCAAGCTCACACCATACAATTGGGCATTAACTAAAAACGCTTCCCTCAGGTCAGTACTGAATAAGTTAGCACCAGCAAGATTAGCACCAGCAAGATTAGCACCATTGAGAGAAGCACCACTGAGATTGGCACCACTCAGGTCAGCTCCTGTCAAATTAGCACGGCTGAGATTAGCACGACTCAAATCAGCCCCAGCCAGATTAGCACCCACTAAGTCAGCCATAATCAAACCTACCCTAGTTAAATCACACCCTTGACACTGTTTGGTTGACAGTAACTGTTGAGTATGAGCTAGATTTTCAGCTTTAGCAATGGTGCTGAGGCTGGTCGTAGTTAGTAAAGCCGCAGTGGTGACAATTGTGAGTTTGATGTTCATGGAATTCATTGTTTTTCCAACAGCTGCTAATTATGAATTAGCAATTATGAATTATGAAGTGTCAATCCTAGTTCTGGTTAAAGTTTTTACTTAACGTGATAGGCTAAACGTCTAAACCCCTTTAAAGGCTACACTTTAAACCTTAAACTTTAAACCTTAAACTTTCATAATTATCCCTAATTTTTAAAAAATTGGGTGGCGAAGTTTTGCGATCGCGTTGGTGACAGTGCCCTTGCTTTGAGAATTGCCGCTGTTAAAAAGACGTAGGACACAACCCCAACTATTGCCAAGAGTATACTATTAACATATCCCATGGCATTCCACAAGGCATGCAGAGCAGAAGCATTCAGATAGCCAATGCCTATGATCTGCCAACGCTTACGGGGTTTGAGGACGCTTAACCCAATAAAATACCCGAAGTATCCACTATAAGCCATGTGTCCTGCCACTGACCCAAGAACCCGAGGAATCAGCAACTGCAATCCTAACAGGTCACCCTCCAATTCAGTAGTTGGCAGTATCACACCGTCTATAATATTCGGCACATATTGCCCTAAGGTTTCTACCAAAGTAAATCCCACCCCCGATGCTGTCCCCAATAAAATTCCATCGAGGGGTTCCCAGACACCAATTCTTTCTCGCCAAGGGGTACGCAGGAAATGTCCCAAACCATATAGTCCCAGCATAGGTATAGCCTTGAGCAACTCTTCCATTAACCCAGCACCAAAAAACATCCGGATGAATAAAGTAGTCAAGTTGATAACTTCACCTAGTTGTGGTATATCGCCAGGTAAAATTCCCCGAAAAATTTTGATAAATAGGGGCAGCAGCGGACTGACCAAAATTAAACTGGTGGATAGAGTACTACCTAACAGCACCCACCAAGGTTTAGGTTTGCCACAAAGTTGGTAAACAAAGTAATAGGCTAATCCTGCCAAGTAGGCAGCTAGCAAAAGATTAAAAACTACTGGTTGACCAACTGCAGCAAACATTGATACGACAAAGAGTACAGTCACGATACCAGGAGCCAAAAAAGCTTTCTGATTTAAATCCCGTCCTGTTGACAAGATGGGAAACAGTTGGGTGAAGGTGACATAATCGGTCTGAGGCTTTGGTATCTTGCTAATCGGTTTTAGGGGTTTTTCTATGGCAATAGTGTGGGATGGGATGGATGGCAAATCAAGGGATGTCGTTACCTCGCACTCAAAGATGAATTTTGGACCATCGTGACCCAACTCAATCCGATCCCCTGACTGCAATTCCTGACAACCCTGCAAATATTCGCCATTCACATAGGTGCCATTCACACTATCAAGGTCACAAATTTCCCAGCGGGGACAGCCATTTTTTAGAGGGGTCAGAGGGCTAATTACCGCATGACGGCGCGATACGCTGACGTAGCGATAGGGATCTAAGGAAATTTTACAGTTAGGGTCACGTCCAATGACGTTATCCTCTAATTCAGAAAGGGGTAGTACGGCAAGTATCTCTTTGTTATCACTAGTGGAAAGCTGGCGCAGAAATCCACTGTAAACTTGACCAGTCATTGCTACTTTGGTCGTTATTGGTTATTCACACTCCCCATGCTAATCCGGCAGGGGATTCTAGTTTCAAGAACGTTTCTTTCCTTTGCAGATCTCTCGATCAACACAGATATAGGAAACATCGACCCTGTCTTGATGCAGAACGCGAGTGGGGGTTTTGACGGCAGTCGCTCATGGCGCATGGGTCTGTGTGCGATCGCAGTGTTCCGCACCTGTCTTGATGCAATAGCGAGTGGGGGAAACCCCCGCATGAAGGCGCTGCATCGCTCTCCAGCCCAGTAGGAAACCCCTTTGGCCGACTGGCTCCCCAAGAACGCGCTGCATCCGTTCCGTACTTCCCAAATGCCCAACGGTCGCCTTAGCAGAGCCTTTGGATTACTTTGGCTGCATTAACATCACCAGGATAGTAATCAGTTGTGCAACGTTTTTGTATATCCTTGGATCCTAATCACCCATAGTTTTCGATGGTTTATAGCAAAGGAATTGCACCACCAAACGAATTACACTACTATTTTTTCAAATGTCCTTAGCCCTTTATATTCGCCCTGGCATCAAGCACCGCTAGGTAGAAAGAGAGACCACCAATAGGAATACTAGCAGCGAGGATAATTCCAGTCACCAACTTACCTAACTCGGGGTCACCATAGGAAAGTTCAAAAATTGAACCCACAGCCGCAATCCCAGCAACACAGGCAATCATCAAAAACAGAGCACTTTTTGGTGTCATCATAAGCTTTTTTGTGACAGATTATTATCAGAAATCATAAGACTTAAATTAGCTGTGGCGCAATCAATTAGAGCTAACCGCTAAGTAATAGGTCATATCTAGTGATTTTTACTATTTATCATGCTTGGGTGTTAGTTAATTAAGCATTGAATATTGACAATTGCAAATTTTTAATTTATACCTTAATTTATACCGATAATATAAACCCTATTATAAGTGATTAACCGAACTTCAGATCAAGTTTATAAGAGCAGTCACAGTTGAGTAAATTGTAGAAGGTTAAGGGAGTAGAAAGATTACTGTGACTATAGCAACTGTGACTATAGCAATCGTAATTTAAAATTGAACAATAACAGGTGCTTATAGTCTTTTCCATCACCCGATCACCACCTCACCAGAGGTTTCACAAATAAAATCAGATTGGTATAGTTATTGAATGGGTTTCACCGCTTGGGGTGAGAAACCGTGCTTATTCAATTCTTCAGTCAAGGCGAGACCATTTTGCACCCGATCAACAAACATCACTCCTTTAAGGTGGTCTATCTCATGCTGAATGACGCGAGATAGTAATCCATTCGCCTTTAAGGTTCTAGGGCGTCCGTTTTGATCCTTGTAGGCTACTTCAATTTCGTCTGGACGGGTGACATCTAAATAGACACCGGGGATGCTCAAACAACCTTCCTGGCCATCACACGGGGTGCGACCAAAACTCTTGATTTCTGGGTTAATTAACACCAGTGGTTGGTTGTCTGGGTTATTAGGTTCACAATCAACCACAATCATTTGCTTATTAATCCCGACCTGAGGGGCTGCCAAACCGATACCATCCGCACTGTACATGGTTTGCAGCATTTGCTCAGCTAATTTCCGGATGTTGTGGTCTACTTTAGCAACCCGCTTGGCAGGCTGACGCAGGACGCGATCGCCTAGATAATGAATTGTTAATGGTGGATTCTCTAATTTTTTCTTTTCAACGATAAGTTCAGCAGTCATGGGGTTATCGACTTGTTAGTCAGGCTATGGTTAGGGTTAGACTAGAGCTGCTAAGGGATTAGAACACTCAACAGAAAGATTCATGAATGCTTCCCCCACCTGCGTTCGCGAGGTGGGGGTATCCGTCTTGATTACAAGGGTTTATCCCTCGCGACAGGCGGCATCCTCGCCGAACATCCAGGACTTTTGCTGGCATGTTCCCCCAAGTCGTTGTCTTGATGCAGTCGCTCATGGGGGAAACCCCCAAGACCGCGCTGCATCGCTTCCGCTATGGGGCTTATTCAATGAAGCTTTTACCTGAGAGTCTGACGTTTATGAACCGACTCGAAAAGATTTATAAGTTAATTTTCCCAATCGTAGAGAGGTCGTGCCTCAGGGTTGCTCAGAATCTTGTCTGTCCTTTGCCGTACCGCTCAAGATGATGCCATTATATCACATTTTGGCGCTCCTAACCCCCACCTGAACGTTCGCGCAGCGTGGCCGTAGGCCAGGTGGGGGAATGCGTCGCTCATTTTTGTTCAACAGAGTGCCTAAGACAGAGTGCCTAAGTTGGTCTATTATTATAGTCTTGCCTCGCTTGCTTAGTTTATCATGCCCCACCCCCCAACAGCCTTCGCGCTTCGCTGCGGTGCGACAAGGCGCGAGGTTCCAACGCCCACACCGAACGCGCACCAAGAGAGGGGATGGGGAATGCGCCCCAATGATTTCATTGATTATCCCTGGTCGCCCATAGGTGGGAGTTATTTCAGAATCGTACGTTTCTTGTGATTTATTGCTATCCCAAAATTCTTCTACGGCTTTTGATTTTCCTTGAAACTAGTAGCTCTATCGGTTAAAACCCAAAAGTAACACCAACTCAGGGATGGATGTTTAAATTTCTCACTCAACTGGATTACCTGCTGCGGGAAACTTTCTTAGGTCTACAACGTGGCGGCTGGATCAACTGGGCGGCGGTTAGCACGGTCACTGTCCTATTATTTCTCTTTGGTATAAGCTGGCAAGCCTCCTGGCAGTTAGGTGGGCTACTCAATCAGTTGGGGAATCAACTAGAAGTAGCTGTTTATCTCGAACCAGGGGCTGAGGCAGAAATGGTCTTACCAGCAGTTCAGAAACTGCCCAAGGTGATGGCGGTTCAAACCATTTCCAAAGAAAAAGCTTGGGCATCCTTGGTTGAGGAACTAGGAATTTCGGACATTGCTGCTGCTACGGAACAGTTGGAAGGGAATCCCCTAGTGGATGAACTGAAGGTAAAGGTAAGCAAACCAAAGGATGTGCTAATTCTTGCCCAGCAATTGTCACAGTTGCCAGGAATAGATCAGGTGCAGTATATGGATCAGACTCTCAAACAAATGCGACAGCTTCATCACGGTTTAGGCTGGGTGAGTCTGATCATTACTACCATTCTCAGTCTGACCGCAGTGGCAGTTGTTACCACCACAATGCGCCTGATTGTGATCGCAAGACGCCAGGAAATTGAGATTATGCAGCTAGTTGGGGCAACCAGATCCTGGATTTATCTGCCGTTCATGTTGCAAGGAATTACTTTTGGTGTAGCTGGAGCAGTCCTAGCCTGGGTTTTGTTGATCGGTCTGCGGCAATTTCTGATTAATCTGCTCGCGACTGGACCTGATTTTATCGAATTTATCGCTACAGTGGTGCCACCGGACCCACTGAAAATTGTTGTGCTACCCTTACTGTTGTTGATTCTGGGGGGTTCAGTGGGTTTGCTCGGTAGTTGCTTAGCTGTTAGTCTCGAAAGCATCGCTATCGGGAAATGAGGTTAGTAGACAGTTACCTAAATTTGGTCTAATTCTGGTATTTTGTCAGTGGTTAGGGTCATGGGAAGTGGTTCAGAGTAACAGAGGACTGATGACCAATGACTAATGACTAAGAGCTAATAACTAAAGACTACTTATGCGATCGCAATGGGAATGTTTTTTGCAAAATCAAGGGAGTTGGCATGGTTCATTTACCACATTCTCACCAAAAGGGCAACAGTTAAAAGATATTCCCTCTGTGCTCACCATAGAAGGACTCGACGATAACCAAAAAATTCGTTTGACTCTTCGCTATCTGCCACCTGAACAAGCTATATTCAACCGAATTCTCGAATACACCAATGTAGATCGCTATCTTATGTTCTTTGACAGTGGTGCGTTTTCCCAAGGCGCACTACAGTGGATTCCTTATGGCGAATTTGGGGCAGAATTTGGCTTGATTGAGGGTAACCGTCGTCTGCGGATGGTGCAACTGTATAACAGGGAGAGTCAGCTGAAGCAGTTGACCTTAATTCGAGAAAAACTGGGGGGTACGGATACACCAGAACGTCCACCATTAACCTTGGAACAGTTGCTCGGAGAGTGGCGTGGAGAGGCAGTAACCCTTTATTCTGATTTGCGGACGCCTAACATCTATCCTACTCACCTTAAACTCCAGCATGATCAAAGTAACCGCTTAGTACAACAACTGACATTTGGAACAGGAGAATCATTACGTACCATCACCTCTAGTGCTAAGATTGATGGCTCAATTCTGTATTTTGACGGCGGTGCGACCCCGGTCGGGTTTCCCGACCTAGGGAACGCGCACCAAGAGAAGGGTGCTGTTTCTACTCAAGTTTTATTATTGCCCGATGGGGCATCGTCTACTTGTCCAATAACGGTTAAGCCAGGTCATTCCTTCTTTCTAGAAGTAGGTTGGCTGTGGCAACCTAACCAACGTCAGCGACTGATTCGCTCTTTTAACGATAAAGGGCAATGGGTTAGTCTTACTTTGGTAAGAGAGCACAAAGTATCTTCTGGGCATTATATAAAAGAATAAAAGATAAAGTATCAAGGATGAAGTAGGTAAGCTTGTTTACAACCCATTCAACCTGACTCGATATTATATATAGCATTTTCAAGATAATTGATAGTGTAAGTATTTATAATGACTTCGAATAAAAAACATTTTGGTAATGAATTCGTTCCAACGAACCGTGTCAGATATGTTTGGCTAACCAGGTGGTTTCCTACATCAATAAAACACTGATACCAAGTCCAGTTAATCACTTCCCAAATAGTCCCTGAATTTTTGGTAATGGGTAATTGTTAGTTGCTAACTGTTAATTACCCATTACCAATTACCGATTACTTGAGAAGGGAATAATAATTAGTCAACAGGTGCGACCCGTGGCGAATTTAATTCGCCAACGGAAAGCGCACCTACGCATTTGGGATGATATTTTTGGAATTTCAGCGACTTTGCAATAAAACTTATTATAAATTAACCATAAAGTTTACCAGAGTAGACAAATATTTACCATAAGAACTACCCAGAATTTGTTATCCGGAATACACTTAAGTCAGATTGAAGTATAAATCTAGAGGCTTTAAAAAGCCTGAGTTGATAATAAAGAGGTAAGACCTATGGATAGCGAACTGAGCCAAGTTCTATTACTGGTGTTTATTTTTTCTATTTCCTGTATGATTTTGTCTCCGGTGTTATGGTGGATTCTGCCAGACAGAAGCATCAATAACGCCTAACCAGACTTTGCCAAAACCAAGCCAGTAAGCAGGTTTAGATGACATCAGTCTCAATAAGCATGTATTATGAACCCACCCCTTCTTGGTGGGTTCACTATAAAAAAAACGTAAACATTCAGCCGTCAGCTATCAGCTATCAGCTAACAGGGGCGAGAGCTGCACGGGGTCGGATCAGTAAAACGAGCAGGGATTTTCAAGCAGCAGTACTAGCACCCCCCAGCTTGTTTACTATCTCCCGTTGATTAGCTGACGGCTGACGGCTGATAGCTGAATGCTTACAAAAAAACTGGTCTAATACCTCATCCCTTGTAGACAATTTGTGAGTCAATTTTTCTACACAATATTTTTTGCATCTCCTGCCCTTAGGTCAAACTTTTTGTAAAATTTCGTTAAGACCTGCAACGAATCGTTCAATACCTTCTGCTACAGTTTCTTTTTGCAAAGCACCATAAGCAAGTCTGAGGTAACACCCATCCTCAATACCAAAGGCGGTACCTGGCATCACAGCTACTCGATGTTCCCGAATCAGTCTCTCTACCAATTCAAAAGCATCCAACTGAGTATCCACTTTTAGGAAAACATAGAACGCTCCATCCGCAGAACCAATGGTACACAAACCCTCTAGACGTTTCAGGGAGTTCAATACCACCTTTCGTACAGACGCGATCGCATTAATATGAGGTTGACAGTAATTTTTTCGAGTATTCAATGCCCCTAAAGCCGCATACTGAGAAATGACTGGGGGACAAATTAGGATTGTATCCTGAACTTTTTGAATTGGTTCAAACAAGTGTTCTGGAATAATCATGTAGCCAATCCGCCAACTGGCAAAACCGTAGGCTTTGGAGAGGCTGTACAGAGAAATAGTGTGTTGACTACTTTCGGGAAAGGCACCTGGGGAAAAGTGTTTCACCCCGTTGTAAGTAAAATACTCATAAGCTTCATCACTAATGTGGTAAATTCCGTGATCGGCACAAAGTTGATTTACCTGACGCAATGCCTCTTCGGAATATACCGCCCCAGTAGGATTATTAGGTGATATGGTAACTACTGCCCGGGTTCTATCGGTAATAGCCTGTGCGATCGCGGACGGACGTAGCTGGTAATTCTGATCGGTTGGCACCAGCACTGGATGACAGCTTGCCATCTGAATCGCCATTTCCTGGTTGAAATAGTAAGGCGTTTGAAGAATAATCTCGTCCCCGGGAGTGGTAATTCCTAGAATCGCGTTCATGAACGCCATGTTGCTTCCTGCGGTGACAACGATGCGGTGAGCAGAATTGATTTCAATATCGTTATCAGTTTTCAGTTTTGCCTCAATTGCCTCTCGCAAGGCCGCAATTCCATGTACGGGTTTGTACTTATGATTACCTGGTAAGCTGTAGAATTCACGCAACATTGCCATTGCCTCTGGGGGGGGATCATAATAGACCACCCCCTGTCCTAAGGATATGGTCTCAGGATATTTACGGATCAGTTCGCCAACCATGGGAATGACTGGCAACTGCACCGCCTCCATGCGGGAGGTCAAGTTTCTCATAGTTTCTTCTTTTGTTGAGTGAACGCACCAGTGGTTTATACTAGCGAATCTCATACCAAATCCGCTTGGTCATTACCCCTTTATAAAAATCGACCAAATCTTTTTATGCCAGGAATCTAGGGCGATGCGGATCAGGGGGGTATGGGAACAGGATTTGGTATGAGCAGTTAATCGAGATAAAAAAAAACTGAATTTTTCTATTGCTTCAGTATTGTGTTACTATCCTTAGAGGCGTTGTTTAATTTTCCTTTAAGAAAAGTTATGTTAATTATATTTAAATATTTTTGTATTAATTTTTGTTTGTTTTTAATTCGGTATTACTAAATAAATATTAAAAAAATCTAAAAAAATACCTAACTAATCTTATGACTTTTGATAATATAATAAGCTGTGGAAATTGATGGGATAAACTGGTAGTTATCCATAGATAGCCATGAAGAGAACTACTGGGGGGGCGACATGTAAGCTGAAATCCTTACTGGGTAATAATTTCAGCCCATAAGTAACAGAAAGATACATGCTGTTTTGGGCGCTTAATTGCACCTAGTTATAAGGGTTTAAGCTTCCAGAAAGCGATGCGGTGGCCTCACGGGGAGGCAGTGCGGTATTGGGGGTAACCCCCACGAGCAACTGCCATGCTTTCCCCCACTCGCGCTTTGCATGGCTGACAATGAATCCAGGGTCAATTTCGGTCTGTATCTTGCCTGAGTTATTGGCCTAAAACTTTATATAGTGGGCATTTCAGTGCTTATTATATAACCCCCTCAGCTAGAACTAATAGTTTTCTTAACCTTAACTGGGCACGAAAATTTGAGGAGAGTGCGATGAGCGATCCTAATAGAGAAATGGAGATGCGATCGGCACAACCATTAGCTGAACAGCTAGTCCAGGATCAAGTTGACCAGGCGAAGACAGAGGCCCGTAAGGAAGAAGTTATCGACATTTACGAAGATTTGCTCACCACGATCTGGAACCGGATTATGCCGACCTTAGGTAGAGTGACAGTAGTGTCGATTATGGAAAGATCTCTAGCTTTGACAGCGGAAAAATATCCCCTGATTGGCTACATAGAATCAAGTGCCGAGGGAGTTTCGTTTGAGGTGTTTCGCCAAAAGGTTTCACCAGAACAACGGTTACTAATTCGTGAGGCCCTCAAAGAGTTAGTCACAACCCTAATCGATATTCTAGCCATCTTGACGGGCGACATTCTAGTCAGACAATTACTCAAGGAAATTGAAGGGAAAAAACTTATATGATCAGGCCTCGGACAAAGCCCTTAGGTAAACTGCCTACTAGTATTCCTGGTCTAGACTCGATTCTCGCTGGTGGTATTCCGGAATTGTCCATTAACATCATCACTGGGCCACCCGGATCTGGTAAGACGATCTTTACCCAGCAAATACTATACACCAATGCTAGTACAGAGCACAAAGCGCTTTATCTAGTTACCCTATCAGAACCTTCAGTAAAATTACTGCACTACCTACAAAAGTTTGATTTTTTTGACCCCAGTAAGGTAGGTACTGCGGTAATTTATCTCGACATCGGCGAGATTATCCGAGAGCAGGGTCTAACAGAAGCGGTCGCTGCCATTATTAATTACGTAAAAGAGTACCGACCTGCGCTGATCGGCATTGATAGCTTCAAAGCCATTCATGATTTGGCAACGGATCCTGTAGAAGTACGTAAGTTTGGCTACGACCTCTCAGTGCGTCTGACCACTTGGGGAGTAACAGCTTTTTTAGTAGGGGAATACACTGACGAAGAAATTAAACATCAACCGATCTTTGCCATCGCCGATGGGATTATTCGTCTGCAAAATCAGCCTCTGGGGTTACACTTCCAGCGTTATTTAGATGTGCTCAAACTCAGGGGGGAAAATTATTTTACCGGGTTGCACCCCTTTGAAATCAGTCAGACTGGCATAGAAGTCTATCCCCGGATTAAGATGCTGAAAAACTTATGGATGAAGACCCAGGTCAGCCAAGAAAAACTTTCCACTGGCATCCCTGAACTGGATAGGATGTTAGATGGGGGATTGCAGCATAGCACGGCAACTATGGTTGCTGGAGGCGCAGGCACTGGTAAAACCTTGATGGGACTTCACTTCATTGTGGCTGGAATTCTCAAAGGGGAGCCTGGAGTAATTGTTACCTTTCAAGAAAATCCCCAACAGCTCAAAGCCATTGCCATGTCCTTAGGTTGGGATTTAGAGGCGATGGAAAACCAGGGAATGCTAGTGCATATGTATGATTCTCCCGTAGAACTACAGCCGGATATCCATGCTGCTAAGGTTAAAGCTGTTGTCGACAGGGTTAAGGCTCGCCGGATTATGCTTGATTCTCTCAAGGATATTGAGATTGCCACCCCAAATAAGGTTCGCTACAAAGACTATATTTACTCCTTAGTGAACCAGTTGAAACTTCAAGGTGTGACCACCATCGTAACCAACGAAATTGGGGAGCTATTCGGACCGTTTCAGTTGAGTGAACATGGCGTATCCTTTGTGGTGGATAATGTTATCCTCTTGCGCTATGTAGAACTATCCGGTCGCATTGGACGAGCCATAAACATTATGAAGGTCAGGGGAGCGCCCCACAGCAAAGAAATCCGGTTTTTTGAAATTACCTCAGGTGGAATTAGCATCAACGAGGTGATTGAAGCTCAAACTGGTGTGCTGACTGGAATGCCTGTCTTTAATAATAATTACTTGAATGACAATGGCTTTAAGGAGTTGCTTAACCAGAGTCGTAATATCATGGAAATCTTGAAGGGGGTGGAGGAGATGGACGTAAATGAATTAGCAAATCGCACTGGATTCAGCCCTCAAGACTTGCTCCATGAGTTAGAGAATCTGAAGCAGCAGGGTATGGTAATTACCTGGGAACATCAGAACACAACCTATTACAAAGCTACGATTTGATTGATTATTAGTTAAATTACCACTAATGACTAATGACTAATGGCTAATGACTAAGCCCACAATCAAATTAATGCCTACAGGAGTGCCAAATCTGGATGCAGTTTTGGGCGGTGGCTTTCCCATCTACTCATTGAATATCTTGGCAGGGGCTCCTGGCACTGGCAAAACAATTTTGGTGCAGCAGATTCTCTTTAACACTATCAAGCAGCAACCCCATAAGAGAGCTCTTTACCTCAGTACCCTTTCCGAGCCAACCCTTAAGGTGGTGCGTTATATGCAGCACTTCCAATTCTTCGATGCTCAAGTATTTGGTGAGCAGGTGATCTATAGTGATATTGGCTCATTCTTAATTGAACAACCGATGCCTAGGTTGGCGGATCATATAGTGGGTTTGGTCAATCAACATCAAGCAGAAGTTATAGTCATTGACTCTTTTAAGGCCATTGCTGACCTGACCGAAAAAAGTGGTGACTTCCGCCGTTTTTGCTACGAACTATCGGTTCGCCTCGCCAGTGCTCGTTGCACGACTTTTTTAGTGAATGAATCCGAACGCTCCCAGATTAACCACAGTCCAGAATTTGCTTTGGCTGATGGCATCATTTACCTTTCGACCCATGAGGAGGCAGGGGAGCAACGCCGTTGGTTACAGGTTCATAAATTACGGGGTCTGGCACCTTATATGGAACCATTTCCCTTTGTGATCACTAATGTGGGGGTGCGGATTCTCAGCCCTACCCTAACCCTCAGGCAAAAGTCGGTGAGTTGGTCAGTTCCAGCAGGGCGTATGGTGATGGGAATTCCGGGTTTGGATCAACTGTTACGGGGTGGTATACCTTACGGTCGTTCAATCATCCTCTCGGGAGTTGCTGGCACTGGTAAAACTACCTTTGCCCTACAGTTTCTCATGGCTGGAGTTGACCGAGGGGAAAAAGGCTTGCTCTTTTCTTTTGAGGAAACCCCCTCTCATCTGTCCCAGATGGCAGCCGGTTTTGGTTGGGACTTAGAACGTCTGATTCAACAGGAAATGCTGCGCATTGTCTTTGTTACCCAAACTAATATCCGGGTTGAAGAACACCTAGATCAAATTGCTCAGGAAATCGCCTCCTTCCAGCCTCAACGTTTTGTGGTGGATTCACTATCAGTCTTGTTCTACAAAGTCAATAACCGAGCCATCCAGCGAGAAAAGACCTTCCAATTAGCAACCCTGATGCAACAAATCGGTGGAGTGGGTATCTTTATCTCAGGTATCCCTGCTCATGAAACTGGACACCTATCCAGCTTTGGTGTGGAAGAAACCATTGTCGATGGCATGATTATGCTATCAAAAGAACTGGTTGGTCGTAGACGCGATCGCTATCTAGAAGTATTTAAAATGCGAGCATCTGACCATGTCTGTGGTTCTCACCGCATGGCAATCACAGAAAACGGTATTGAGATATTGTACACTGCCAGCCAAATATCTCCCCCCTCAACCACCGAATCATTAAAATTTATTGAGGATGCTCCCTATTTAGTGTTTGGGTCACTAGAAAAATTGCTCCCAGGCAAAATCCCCTATAACACCGCTTCCTTGGTGGAGGGCGCTCCCGGACTGGGTAAGAGTACCCTAGCCTATCAGTTTTTGCTCTGTGGCTTGCATCGCCAAGAATCAGTCTTATATATTAGTGCCGATATTCCTAGGCAGCAAGTTTATCAAACCCTCCCAACTTGGGGATTACTCCCTGACCCCTACCTGGAAGCAGGGCAGTTGGTGATCCTCGATACATTTAGTCCCATGGTAGAGACATTGCCAGCAAGCTCTGTACACCTGAATCTGAATGACCCGGAGATGCTTTTACTCAGGATTGCCCAACAGCTTGAGCAGATGCCTAAACCCTGTCGAGTAATCTTTGACTCCCTCACGCCTCTACTAATCAGCTGCACCCCTAGAGAATTTATTAAGCTGGTCTACCGCAAAAATTGCCAACTCCGTCAGCCTGATGTGGCAGTGTTAGATATTTTTGCTCAGGACGCCATGGAAAAAAGCGATCGCTACAATTTACTGAACCTTTATGATGTCGTAGTAGACCTTTATTCACCTGACTGGGATGAAATGAATAACGGAGCAGACATTGGCTACAAAAATTGGCTGCGAATTACTAAAATTCGTGGCGCTAAGGCAGATCAGCGTCCCTACCCTTACAGTATCTCCCCCACTAAGGGGATTGTGATTGAGAACACCCCATCTTAATCAAATATTCTCGTTCGCAAAGCGTGGCCTACGGCCAATCGCGTAGCGTGACCGTTCCCGTAGCGTGACAGAAGGTCAAGGTCAATCACGATTCATTTCCCAAACAGTAGAAAATATCTCGACGCTTCCAGAAAATCTGGCGAAATCAGCCTGTCGGAACAAACGTTTGCTATCGACCACTGCAGAAAGACGCGCGCAAAATACCAAAATTTATGAACTGATCAACTATTCTCAGCCGTTAGTCTTATATTTATAAGTTTGTTTGAGAAATATGGTCTAGATCTAAGGCGCTTATCCCCTTTACACTATATCATTGCCCCTTAATATAAAAACATTTTTTTTCAAAAATTATGACAGGCAAGCAACCGGTGTGGCAAACAACCTTTGACCAAATCAAGGCAACCATTGACCCACCAATTTATGGTATGCTACTCCTAGAAGAGCAAAAGACTCGGTTGCTTATTGTGCTAGGTCAGCAGTCAACTAATACTGCGGCTGAGCAATTGCGAGCTTTAGCACTGATTACCTTGGCTAGCTTAACTGACCTAGACCTTCAACCTGACCAAATTCAGATGGAGTTAGTAGCATCAGAGGAAACTGATGCCCCAGAAACCGTCGCTTATTTAGCCCAAAATGACCTGAAACGACTGTTTGTTACCCTGAGTTTTCTAGCATTTTGTTCGGAAACGCGATCGCTAAATGTTGCTGCCTTAGGGCAAGCACTACGAGAGAGCACCCTGATGCAAAACGCGATGGCTGGATTGGCGGGCTGGAGTCTAATCAATCGTCAGGGGGTGATGATTTATCGCTACCCAGAAGCCCCGGAATTAGATTTAATTGGTAAGGACTATTCCGATCGCCGCTATTTTCAACAAGCTATCAAGGGACGCACCTATATATCAACAGTTTTTCGGGCAAAGAGTAACCTTTGGGTTGCCGTGGTTTCTTTACCAGTGATTGGAAATGATGGGCAGGTAGTGGGAATAGTATCTGGGGGTTTGGATTTGGCAGGAGTGCGGTCATTTCTGAGCGTGCCAGTGATTGATGACCATAAAATCAAGGGTCTCATTACCATTGCTAGTCCAGAAGCAGACGCTTTTGGTGAGGAACAATTGAAGGTTATCAGCTCATTGGCGCAACAGATGACTAGTGTGTCAATTTAACAGATCAGGCAGTACGAGAAAAGCGCTGCATCGCTATTCCCGTTTTCCATCTATGATCGGCAAGGTAATTTTAACAGTGCTACCCTTACCCTCTCCAGGACTGAACAGGGTAATACTACCTCCCATCATTTCCATTAAATTCCGGGAAATAGCTAGACCAAGCCCTGTTCCACCACATTGCCTGGTTGTCGAGCCATCAACCATCACAAAGGGACGAAATAGTTTTTGCTGTTGACTCGAATCAATACCAATACCTGTATCCTTAACAATAATCACAACCTGTGAATGAGACGTTAGATCAGAAGCCTTGGCAAAACTTCTGTTGTTCTGAGACAGGGGTAGCGGTTCAATTCGGGTCTTAATGGTAATGCTGCCATTGTCTGTAAATTTGGTGGCGTTACCAACTACATTAATTAGAACCTGCTTGAGCTTAGCTGGATCAGCAGGAACGATAATCCCCTGATGCAAATCGCTGGTATGAAACTCAAGACCTTTCTGCTGAATGGGAATAGTCTGTAAATTTATGACTTCATCAAGCAACTCCCACAGGTAAATCGGCTCAATTTTTACCGATAATTTACCAGCTTCAATCTTCGCCATATCTAGAACGTCATTAATGATTTCCAGCAGATGCATGGCAGCATGATCAGCCCTTTGTAAAAAATCGATTTCTTCTTCGCGGTTGTCACAGAAACCATCCCGTATTAGTCGCAAACAACCAATGATGGCGTTCAGGGGAGTTCTCAGTTCATGGGAGGTATTCGCCAGGAATTCATTCTTGAACTTATTAGCAGTTTGGGCTTCTTTCCAAGTAGCTTCGAGTTCTTCTGCCCAATGTTTCATGCGTTCAATCATCCCACCGAAAGCTTCCGACAATTGGTTAACTTCCCTAATTTTGAAGTTTTGGGGTATACGATCGTAGGGTAGGAACTGAGATTGATTTAGAGCGTAGTCTCTGAGTTGTTCGAGAGGACGAGCTAATTCCCGAGCAACATACATCGTTGCCAACAGGGTTGCCCCAATCAAGCCACAGGTGAAGATTAGCAGAACGTGCTGAATCTCTTTGAGACCAGCCAAAGCAATATCAACGGGGGTAACCGCTAAAATCACCCACTTTTGACCTAGCTCAGCAGTAATCGGACTTGGAATTGAGGTATAGCCAGCGGTTAATTCCACGTTGTTTTTAATCCAGTACGACGGTTCAGCAACATCTTGTTCCTGTGCGATCGCTTTTCCGAAAACCCTTTTGAGTCCCTCTTGTTCTTCTTCCCGATTGATCTTGTCTGTGATCTTCTGTGCCACTGGCTCTTGATAGTGATGAGTCAAAACTTGCCCTTCTTGGTTAATCACTACCGGATAGCTCGACAATATCTGCCGTTGTGAGGCTGGTGTCTGTAGCAGAGCTGACTGGATGATCAGGGCAAACTGGAGTTGACCTGATCGGTTATAGACTGGGGCACTCAGGACTAGTTTGAGTTTACTGGTGGACTTGGGGGGATAGAGTTGGCTAGTTAAAGTTGTTGAGGGGTTTCTTGAGGGGTGTTTAGGCAGTAGTATGGTTACCTCAACCTGAGAACGGTTAGCGAATGATTGACTTTGCTGCACCGAGGATACAAAAGTCGGTCGGTTAGTTAGCAATTGGTTAGCACAGGTACTTGCGGCGATTGCTTTGCTCTGTAGCTCCATCAACTGTACACAATCGATCTGATGTGGTAACAGTTGAGCCAATTGTTCTACAAATTTTTGATAGGCGGTTGGGGATTCCGACTTTAGGGCTACAGCTTCACTGGCACTCACCAAGTTGGCTTTGAGGGCAGCAATTGACTCTTGAATGCTCTGTGCATGGAGTACAGCACTTTCCGTCAGATTTTGGCGAGCACTGTCCAACAGCAATGAGCGTGCCTTTGTGTAAGTCACATACACTCCTGCTAGTAAGACTGGCACACTTAGCAGCAGAAGGCGCGAAAGTAGAATGCGACGAAAGGAGGATAGACCTAGCTTAACCATAATTCGTCTGATATTGATGGCTCAGAACAACCCAACCGCACGATAATGGGGTTTGTTTACAATTACTCACTACAACCTTGGTACTCAGATTGATATCTTTATTCCCTCTATTTAGTTTATGGAAACTTACTGAAATAAATCCAGTTAATTTGAGTAATTTTTCTCTGCCATTCTCAACTAGGGTTGTGTCCATTTAACGTCAGATGGAAGGACAAAGGCATAGATGCATACCTTGGAGGATTCGAGTAGATCTACCAAGGTTTTCCCTGACTATCAAGACCTTCAGGGTTTGAAGTCCGTGACTAGATGTGTTATAGAAAAGATTTGCTAACCTTTCTAGCCCATCTGGAAAACCAAGTGGCTCTCGCTGATGGGGTCTTGTTTGGTGCAGGTACTTTGCGTGCCTATAGTGTGAAGTTAGTTTAACTTAAACTAAGAGATGGGATATCTGGTCATATCTCCTCTGATAACCCCCTCGACTAATTAAATAAAACTTGAAGTTAAATACTTGAAGTTAACGGAAAAAACGTTAAGGCTCAAGGTAAGAAACATTCCAGTTTCTCAGTAATTGATCCCAGGAATTGTTTCAGACTTGCTGACTTGCTGACTTGCTGACTTGGCCTTGGCCTATTGGCCACGCGGGGCGCGTTTGGCCACGCTACGCGAATAAACTTGCATACTAGCCGAATTGCTGACTTTACCAATCTCAAGTTCCTCTAATCCTAGATTACCCCAATGGTTCAACAACCCAAGCTTGACTATTCCGTTATCTGGGTCAACCGCATGGCAGATATTCCCCAATCCGCTTGGGATGACCTTGCCCAACCCCTAAAAACCCCTTTTCTGGAGTGGGACTGGTTGAATAATATTGAAACATCTGGTAGTGCTACTGCTAAAACGGGTTGGTTGCCCAATCACTTAACGGTATGGCGAGATAGACAGCTGATCGCGGCTGCACCTATGTATGTCAAAGGTCACAGTTACGGAGAGTTTGTCTTTGACCAACAGTGGGCGGATTTATCCTATCGCTTGGGCATTTCCTACTATCCGAAGTTGTTGGGGATGACACCATTTACCCCAGCGGTAGGCTATCGGTTTTTGATGGCACCGGGAGAAGATGAAGATGAGCTGACACAGATAATGGTCAGTGCTATCGATCATTTTTGCGATCGCAATCATCTGTCTGGTTGTCACTTCCTCTTTGTTGACCCGGATTGGCGACCAGTAATTGAACGCAATGGTTTTAAGGGCTGGCTACATCACAGCTATATTTGGCAAAACCAAGGCTTTAGCAGTTTTGAGGATTACCTAAAGGTCTTTAATGCCAATCAACGCCGCAATATTAAACGAGAACGTAAGGCTGTAGCCAAAGCAGGTCTAACCCTGAAAATCTTCACGGGGGATGAGATTCAAAAATCCTTGTTTCCCTTAATCTACAGCTTCTACAGCAGCACCTGCGATAAATTTATGTGGGGTAGCAAATATCTCACGCGCCAGTTTTTTAAGCAATTGTATCCTAACTACCGTCAGCGAGTGGTACTAATGGCTGCTTATCGGGAGGAGGATGACCAAAAACCAGTGGGAATGTCCTTTTGTATCAATAAGGGCAATCATTTGTATGGTCGTTATTGGGGCTGTTTTGAAGAATTTGACTGCCTACATTTTGAAGCCTGTTACTATGCACCGATTGACTGGGCAATCGACCAGGGCATCACCATGTTTGACCCTGGTGCTGGTGGGCGTCACAAGAAGCGTCGTGGCTTCCCAGCAACTGCTAACCATAGTGTTCACCGATTCTATGATAAACGCTTTGACCGGATTTTTCAAAACTATATCGATGAGGTTAACGTCATGGAACTTGAGGAAATTGAGGCTATTAATCAAGATTTGCCCTTTACCAAGCGCGAGATTACGTTTGAGATTCCGGATTGATGAGCAGTTGAGGAGTATTTTGAATAAACGTGGCTTTTGCACAAAGCACAGATTGGCCTTGGCCTATTGGCCACGCTACGCGAATGGCCACGCTACGCGATCAGATTTCCCGGATCTGACTTGAGATCAGGTCTTTACATAAGGTCATTAGGTGTGCTAATATTACCAATTCCTAGCATACAAATCAGGTATTGCTCAGCCCAACTACAACAATAATGAGTAATTTTCGCCAATGCTCACCCTATGACCTGCTAGCCCTGGCTGTCGATGAAGCGTCGGAGGGAAGACACGCAGCTGCATTGCGTTATATGACCATGGCGGTAGAGCGTTCTAAGCTTCCAGAATACGCTAGTGACGCTCAAACCTTTATTCGGTTGCACAAAGCCACAGGGACTTTAGTACAAAGCTGCCTATCCAGCCCTGAGGAAGAAAATCCAGCTAGGCTTTACTTTATCTTAGACAAGGGACGCAATGCGATTCGGATCGGTTACACTACTAACCCCAATGGTAATATTAGAGGGCTTGAAACTAAGAGTGTAACGACTTTAGAACTAATAAAAATTATCCCAGGTAGTGCTAAGATGGAAACCGAATTTCACAGGAAATTCCAACATCTTAGGATTTCTGGGGAATGGTTTGATGCGACTCCAGAAGTGATGAGATATATCTCATCTCTTTGAGTTAGTAATCTATCAGCTATCAGCTAATAGCTGATAGCTGATAGCTAAATACTTAGGAAAAACCTTGGTAGAAAAAGTAAGTAACCATCGGCACAACTGTAGCAACAACCAAGATCACTACAACCCAAAGGGTAGCATTGCTCTCTTGAGTTTCTTCTGCACTCTTAAAGTTGCCAGCAATGTTGATTTCTTCTTCAACTACAGGAGGACCGGGATCTGGTTCGCCAGATAAAACAGCTACTATGCGATCGCTTACATCTAAGAAACCCTGATTATACTTGTTGCCATCCCGCAGCGGCACCTGTAGGGTTTCAGAAGCCACACTTTCAGCAATGTCATCGGACATAATTTCCTTAACGGCATTGCCAGTAACGATAGCACTGTTATTGGTGACAGTATCCAGCACTATCAAGGTTTGATTAGCTTGGTCTTCTGGAGTAGAATACCATTTTTCAAACAACCCTTGGGCAAAGGTTGCTGCTGTTTCACCATAATCTAGGCCGTGGACAGTGACCAGTCTAACTTGATTGCCCGTTGCTTTCGCTAAATCCTCTAAGGATTGAGTCAACTTGCCTTCTGTGAAGCGAGAGAGAACTTCTGACTTGTCAATTACCCAAGTCGGTTCTCCAGCGCTAATGTTAGGCATTTGATAGACATTGATGGCATTGGCTGGTGCTGCAATTATTCCGCTTGCTAACAAGATAGCTAAAAGAGGGATAATTAGGGATTTTATGTATTTGCGTTGGTTGTGTAGTTGGTTGAGGAGCTGTTTCATAAAAAACCTGACAACAAAGCAAAATTGGCTTTTCCCCAAAATACTATAGAACTGCCAATCAACCTAATCTTATTTATGGCCAAGATAATGGTACTTCGTGAAACTGCTAACATGTCACCAGTCAGGTCTAGCCAATGGAACCATGTTAAACTATGACCCGTTACAATACCTTCCGAGTTCAGAAGAATTACCCTCTTCTGATGAAACCCCTGTGGATAATGAACTGCAAGATACCATCCCTCACTTATTGAAATCGATTTTATCGATAATCTGGTCAGAGCGCAGGGATTGGTTTTTTGGTATAGATATGGGATACTATTACAATCCCAAACAGTCAGCCATAGTGCCTGATGGATTCCTGAGTTTAGGAGTACAGAGATGGAAAACTCGCCCTAAGGGTCGTCAGGGACGTTTAAGTTATGTGTTGTGGGAAGAAAATGGTGTTGTGCCAATTCTCGCGATCGAGATTGTCTCTCAAACCTATAACGGCGAGTATGACCAGAAAAAATTAGACTATGCTGACTTAGGGTTATTATATTACGTTATTTATGATAGCGATAACTTTCAACCTCGAAAAGGGGATAGCTTTGAAGTGCATCGCTTGGTAGATGGAGTGTATGTGCGTCAACCAGGTAATCCGGTCTGGATGCCAGAAATTGGTTTGGGCATAGGCACAGCAGAAGGAACCTATCTTGATTGGACTAGGGAGTGGTTGTATTGGTACGACCAAAATGCTAGACGGTATCCCTCCGAAAATGAGAGAACTCAACAGGCTGAGCAACGGGCTACTCAAGCTCAACAAGCTGCTAATCAAGCTCAACAAGAGCTTGAAGCTTTGAAGTCTCGACTCAAACAAATGGGAATCAATCCGGATCAGCTTTTGGATTGATCACCTTTGATACCAAGTTGCGGTCAAAGCAACAACTTTCTCTTCTCCCAATCTCCCCATCTCCCCATCTCCCCATCCAACCAATTTCGGTATCAACTCTGTTTCTCTACCACCTGACCCATATACATCCCCCACAACTGGGCAGCTTGGCTACTACTGCCACTAGTAGGAGAATTATTATCATTACCTAACCAAATCCCTGTAACGATCTGATGCTTGGGAATAAAACCGATAAACCACAAGTCTACATTTTTATCAGTAGTACCGGTTTTTCCCCCTTCTCCTTCACCAATCCGAGCACTGCGACCGGTGCCACTAGTGACTACACCCTGAAGCATTTCTGTCATGGTGTTGGCTACCGCTGGTGAAACCGCTTGCTTGTTGATAGTTGGCTGATCAGCGAAGTCGTAGATTACTCGACAGGTTTGGTAGTCTTGGTTATCGGTGCAATCACTACTGTCGAGAATTCTGACAATACCATGGGGACGATACCACATCCCTTGATTTGCGATCGCACCATAGGCTCCAGTCATTTCTAACAGAGTAACCTCACTTTGACCTAAGGCTAAACCAAACACAGGATCGAGTTTTGAGCTAATACCTAACCGTTGCGCCAGTCGTACTACTCTATCTAAACCAGCATCTTGAGCTACCCTGATCGCTACCGCATTTTCCGATTGAGCCAAACCAGCATACATATCAATATCAGTAGCATCTCCAGACCGCTCACAACGTCTAATCCGTTTAATCCCAGAGCAGGAGTAGGTTTTGCTTGGTAAAATCCCTTTTTCTAAGGCAGCAGCATAGGCAAAGAGTTTAAAGGTTGAGCCTGGTTGACGCTTGGCTTGGATAACCCGATTAAACTGGCTTTTTTGGTAATCGGCACCTCCAACCATGGCTAGAATCTCGCCATTACTGGTATTGAGGCTTGCGATCGCTCCCTGGGAAAATCCTAAGCGGCTACCAGTATTTTTGACATAGTCCCGTAGAGCTGCTTCAGCTTTGGCCTGAGACTCGGTATCCACAGTAGTTTCTACAATAAAATTACCTTCCTTAGCCAACTCTTTGCCCAGTAACCTCCTCAATTGCTGGAAAACGTAGTTATAGAAATAGGGTGCCTTGGTGCTAGAAAGAATTTGTCGGGCTTTCGGGCTAACTTCAATCCGCGATCGCCTAGCTCGATTAGCCTCTTCTCGACTAATCATTCCCAAAGCGTGCATCCGGTCAATCACCCGATTCCGTAATTGTAATGACGTATCATAATTCTGGATCGGGTTATAGCTATTGGGTGCTGGTAAACTTGCTACCAGAGTTGCGGCTTCTTGGATATTCAGATTAGCTGCTGATTTGTCGAAATAAAATTGAGCAGCATCTTCAAAACCAAATGCTTCTATACCCAAGTAAACTCGGTTTAAGTAAGCCTTTAAGATCGCGTCCTTACTGTAAACTGTCTCTAACTTCAGGGCAATTATTGCTTCCCGCACTTTCCGGTCTGCGGTATTGGCTCGACCGACATACTCGGGAAATAGGCTTCGTGCTACCTGCTGAGTGATGGTACTAGCACCTTCGCGAATGCCTCCCCCTTGAAGATTCCTGACCACAGCTCGCATAATCCCATAGGGGTCTACTCCAAAGTGCCAGTAAAAGCGGCTGTCTTCTGAAGCAATCACTGCTTTCGGCAAATATGGGGAAAAATCCGATAACCTCCTAAGTTCTCGGTGAGCATCGGTCCGGGGTTGCCGTAGGGGAATTTGGTCACGAGAGTAAACAATCACAGGACCTGTAACTCCCTCGGGCAATGGCCTGACTGATGGTGCTTTGATGGTTTGAAATCCAATTAGTAATACCACTAAGGCAATTAAGCCACCGATGCCATAGAGAAAGTAACGAATTCCTTGGATATACCAGGGGGGAGGATAGACGTACTGTAGCTCAACTGATGCAGCTAGTTCTGGTGGTCCGATGGTAAGGGTGTCTCCGTGATACAGAAGCAAGGAGGAAAGTCGGCGTCTGCCACGATAGATACCATTGGTAGAGTTTTGGTCTTTTATGATAAACCTACGCCCACGCCTACCATACCGTTCTAGGGACAGATGAACTTGACTGACTACTGGGTTGCGAACGATGATGTCACAGGATTTGGAACTGCGCCCGAGTACGTAACGGTCCCCAACCAGGGGATAGACATCGGATTTGTTGGTATTAGCGTCTTGCACCCAAAGTTCCGGCACTCTAGCATTAGGCTTTAGTGCTACTGCTTGAAGATTGACCTTCGCATGAATGGTCTGTACTACCTGAGTTAGCTGACTAAGTATGGTCTTTGGGGGTTTGGAGGGTGGTGGAGAACTCATGGTTGTCAGCGATAAGCGATTCTTGGGTGCTTATTGAACCATTCTAATAGTTCTGGAAATCAGCTTATTTTCCCTGTTCCGTTATCAATATTGTCGGGCGGGCAAGATGCCCACTCTACTTCTATTCAGTGGAATGGGCATCTTGGGTGGAACTGGCATCTTGCCAGTTTCAATATGTTGTGGAATGGGCATCTTGGGTAGAACTGGCATCTTGCCAGTTTCAATATATTCTCCGGCGGGCAGGATGCCCACTCTACTTATTCAAAGATTCAGCAACGCCACCGACTCAACGACTAGCGGGAAAACTGCCACCAATGAAGTGAATATCACTAAAAGTTTCAATCCACAAACGAGCGCCACAATCCAGTGGATTATCTGGGTTATAGACAATCTTACATGGACCAAGGATTTCCACTTCGTTGCCGTAGAGATTGGTACCACTTCGTTTTACTGAAATCACTGGCTTGCGGTCTTTGGGGCTTTTCTTGATATTCGAGCCAATGTGATTACGATTGACATTAATCTTAGCTAAAGCGGGAGGACGACTAGTGCGCCATTTCCCCTTCGGTCCACGAGACCCTTTGGTAATTTGTGGCAAATGGTTGAACAGAGGAATAATCCAGAATTTCCCAGTTTTATAGGCACCCCGCACCCGACCCTTCTCTAGGAGTTGGCGCAATCGTCGAGAGGAAATTCCTAATAGAGATGCCGCTTCAGTAGTTCCAACGCACTTGTTCATGGAGTGTCCTTTAACTATTCCTATAATACTAGTATATAGGAGAAAAAGAAAATTGGCAACTTCTTTTTTAGGGAATAGGGATGAAAGTAGCTAAAGTGTGGTAAGTGTGGAGAGGGTGGGAAGCAGTCAAGTGCTGTGGTTTCCACTATTAGCGACTCCGTCAATACCGGAATAGTTATAAAATTGGAAAGAAAAGAAATAGGGAATAGGGATGAAAGTAGCTAAAGTGTGGTAAGTGTGGAGAGGGTGGGAAGCAGTCAAGTGCTGTGGTTTCCACTATTAGCGACTGCGTCAATATCGGAATAGTTAGGAAATTAGGAATCGGGAATGCGATCGCATAAGCGCGGAAGCTTTGCGTGACTCGCGTAGCGTGACCAAAGGTCAATCCCATTGAGTAGCGTGACCAAAGGTCAATCGCAAATACCTAACTTTGGAACAAGCGGAAGAGTTTAGCTTACAGTCAGTCTTGTATGGGACACATATAAATGCGATCGCATATGATATGGAAATGCGATCGCGTAGCGTGACCAAAGGTCAATCGCAAAAAATAACCTAACTTTGGAACAAGGGAGGGAGCAGGGAATAGGGATGAAAGTAGCTAAAGTGTGGTAAGTGTGGAGAGGGTGGGGGGCAAGTCAAGTGCTGTGGTGTCCACTATTAGCGACTGCGTCAATATCGGAATAGTTAGAAAATTGGGAATCGGGAATGCGATCGCATAAGCGCGGAAGCTGAGGCCTTTCGGCCACGCTTTGCGAACGCTTCATCGCGTAGCGTGACCAAAGGTCAATCGCATTTTCTGGTGTGAATCTGCTGCTAAAAACTAGACATCTTGCAAACCTAGTTTTCTGATACTGTTTGCGTCAATTCTTTTCTACTGTTCCCGATTTCTCCAACACTCTATTTTAGGAGACTTAGTCTAATCCCATGAGACTCAACCTTTGTCTAATAGTGTGCTTAAATTACGTGAAATAGTTTGGGTGTTGGGATGATTCTCTCCTAACTGCTGGACAGCAATCTTTAGTGCCTGACGATAGAGGGGTTCGGCCTCTGAGTACCGACCCTGGTCTTTGTACAGTCCTGCCAGGTTGTTGAGGCTGGTAGCGACAGAAGGGTGGTTTTCTCCCAGCAGCTGTTTCCAAAGGTCTAGTGCTTGTTGGTAGAGGGGTTCGGCCTCTGAGTACCGACCCTGGTCTTTGTACAGTCCTGCCAGGTTGTTGAGGCTGGTAGCGACAGAAGGGTGGTTTTCTCCCAGCAGCTGTTTCCAAAGGTCTAGTGCTTGTTGGTAGAGGGGTTCGGCCTCTGAGTACCGACCCTGGTCTTTGTACAGTCCTGCCAGGTTGTTGAGGCTGGTAGCGACAGAAGGGTGGTTTTCTCCTAGACGGTTTTGGCTAGCTTCTAGACATTGCTTTAACCAAGGTTCTGCCAGTTTGTAGAATCCCTGACCCTCATAGAACCGACCGAGTCCAATAAATGGCCAAGTTAAATCCTCATCCTCTAACCATTGTTGTAGTTCTGTTGCCGCTTCTGCTACGTGAGGTATGGATGGTGCTATTCCGTCTACTTGCTCTTTTGTGGGACTTTGAGGGAGAGACTGTGCTTCAAGTACCATTACCTTACAGAAACTCTGTTTGAGCTTTCCTGCTTCTGGCATCTGTTCGAGTTTACTGCGGAAATATTTACGTACTAATTGGTGAAATTGATAATCCCCTTCCTCAGTTTCACGAATTAAATTCAAGCCCAATAAACTGTCTTCTATTACATCTTCCCAATCTCTAACTCCTTGAGATTTGTTATTTTTTGAAGGAATCAGTGGTGAAATCAGGCGTGAGAATGTTGGAAACCAACGCTGTAGGATAGAGTCTTGAGTACTATTAGTTATAGATAAACACGTTTCCACTAGTGTCCACTTAATTGGAGCTAGGGCAAATAGGCTTAATAAACATCCGTAAGCATTCAGGTGTAGAGATTGACAAAGTCACCCCACTCACTTCAAAAGCGGAATCAGAGACAATTCGTGAGAACGCTGCCTGACTGCTAAGGACACAGCCTGACTCAGGAACTTTATGGTATTA
>NZ_JAAHHM010000099.1:0-27194 GCF_010692445.1 Moorena sp. SIO3E8
TGGGAATCGGGAATCGGGAATCGGGAATCGGGAATCGGTAATCGGGAATCGGGAATCGGGAATCGGGAATCGGGAATCGGGAATCGGGAATTGGGAATCGGGAATCGGGAATCGGGAATTGGGAATCGGGAATCGGGAATCGGAGACAATAATTATTACAATTTATTTAGGATTAATATCTAGTAATTACTATTGAAATAATTAATCATAACTTATAGCACCAGATATTTTAATTATGAAAATGGGACAAAAAAATAATTGTTTTTAAAAATTGGCAATAATAAATAACGTAGGTTGAATGCTAAATAATCTGTTCCCATATCCGCTGTTCCCTGTTCCCATATCCGCTGTTCCCTGTTCCCTAAAAACCTAGCAAGATGTACTGAATAAAGTCGCCAACCGCTATATGAACAATGAACTTATTTTCCAAGTGCGTGACGTGACTAAAACCTATCAGATGGGGGAGGTGAATGTTCAGGCACTAAAATCAGTTACTATTGACCTCTATGCAGGAGAATTTGTAGTATTGCTTGGTCCGTCTGGAAGTGGCAAGTCCACTCTGCTGAATATTCTCGGAGGACTTGATGTTCCCTCCTTCGGACAAGTCAAATTCTATAATCGTGATCTATCAAGTGCTGATGATCGTGCTCTTACCCGCTTCCGTCGGGAGTGCGTTGGTTTTGTGTTCCAATTCTACAATTTGATTCCCAGCTTGACGGCTCAGGAAAATGTTGCTTTGGTGACCGAAATTGCTCCTCGTCCGATGCGTCCTCGGGAAGCTTTGGGACTAGTAGGACTAACCCATCGCCTTAACCATTTTCCGGCTCAATTATCTGGGGGTGAACAACAACGGGTTGCGATCGCTCGTGCTATTGCCAAACGTCCTCAAGTGCTCCTATGTGATGAACCAACCGGAGCGTTAGACTTTCAGACGGGTAAGCTAGTATTGAATGTATTGGAGCGAGTGAATCAGGAGTTGGGAACAACTACTGCTGTAATTACTCACAATGCTGGAATTGCGGCTATGGCAGATCGGGTGATTACCATGCGTAGTGGTGAGATTATTACTGTACATGGTAATCAGACTAAGATTGCTCCTGAAGATTTAGAGTGGTAAGTCAACGATTGAGTATGTTAAGAATTAAATCAAATTACCTAGCTCGATAGAAAACCGGAGCTATAAAAGAACTAGAAGGAGTCAGAAAGTAAGAGACTTCCCAAGGAGGTGTCAGCTATGATGGCAATATTATTAACAACTTTGTTCGTTTGCTGTCTGTTCGCCTTGACCTTAGTGTGTGAAGCTTTGTTTTATAAAGAAGAACAGCAGTTATAAAAAATGGAGCGTTCCTTAATAATGGAATGATTTTAAGAGTTTTTAGGTGCGCTTGACCTATTAAGAATTAAATTCGCACCAACGGGCTCGCACCTGTGGAATGGGCATCTTGCCTGTTCCTGATATTTTCGGTTGGTCTTAGACTTTCATGAATTCCCTAGACCGTAAACTCTTACGTGACCTATGGCAATTGCGAGGTCAGGTAATAGCGATCGCATTAGTAGTAGCCTGTGGCATTGCTAGCTTCGTCCTAGCCAGGAGTGCCTATAGCTCTTTGCGACTAACCCAAGACACATATTACAACCGCTACCATTTTGCCCAAGTTTTCGCTTCCCTCAAACGCGCCCCAGAAAGCCTCAAATCCCAAATTGCTGCTATTCCCGGTATTGCCCAAACCCAAACTCGGATTGTGGTTGATGTCACCCTTGATATCCCTGGTTTGACAGAACCAGCCACAGGAAGACTAATCTCAATTCCTGAGCGTCGTATTTCCATACTCAATGACTTATTTATTCGTCAGGGTCGCTATATTGAACCAGGACGAGGAGATGAAGTAATCGTCAGTGAAGCCTTCGCCCAAGCCAATCAACTCAACTTGGGTGATACTATGGGTGCCATCATTAATGGACGTTGGGAAAAATTGCGAATAGTAGGAAAGGCGCTATCACCAGAATACGTTTATGAAGTGCGAGGTGCTGGAGAAATCTTCCCAGATAATCGGCGATTCGGAGTGGTTTGGATAGGTCGGGAAGCCTTGGGTAAAGCCTTTGACCTTGATGGTGCCTTTAACGATGTCAGCCTTTCTTTAAGTCCAGGGGCTCAAGAAAGGGAAATTATTAGCCGTTTGGATCGATTACTGGAACGCTACGGTGGGTTAGGTGCTTATGGAAGGGAAGATCAATTATCCCATCAAATTCTAGCAGATGAACTCAGCAGTTTGGAAGTCTCTGCTACTTTTATGCCTTCGATTTTGTTAGCGATCGCATCTTTCCTACTGCATGTTGTCCTCTCTCGCCTGATCGGAACCCAACGGGAGCAAATTGCCGTTCTCAAAGCCTTTGGTTACAGTAACGTAACCATCGGTATCCATTATCTTAAATTTGTCCTTGCCATTGTCATTGTAGGAGGTTTCCTTGGCACCATAGTTGGTCTTTGGCTTGGTAATGGACTAACCCAATTTTATGCTGAATTTTTTCGCTTTCCCCTACTACGCTATGACGTCAGCTCAGACTTAGTCGCCACCGCCATCTTAGTCAGCTTTACCGCAGCAGCCATTGGTGGACTAATGGCGGTACGTCGGGCAATTTCCCTTCCTCCAGCCCAAGCCATGCGTCCCGAACCCCCAGCTGAATTCAAACCTACCATTATTGAACGACTAGGTCTACAGCAGTTTTTCTCCCCTGCCGGTCGCATTATCCTACGTAATTTGGAACGCAAGCCCATCCAAGCCTTCCTATCCATTATGGGAATAGCTGTTGCTGTAGCAATTCTCCTGACTGGGTTGTACATCTCAGATGCATTGACATACCTGGTGGATTTTCAATTCCGCCAAGTGCAACGGGAAGATCTCACCATTATTTTTAATCAACCCCGTCCTGCACGTACCCGTTACGAAATCACTCACTTACCAGGAGTTATTCGTTCCGAACCCTTCCGCATCGTACCAGTACGTTTACGCTTTGACCATCATACCTATCGCAGTGCTTTAACTGGAATCGACCCAGCCGGAGAATTCCGCCGTCTGCTAGACAAGAATTGGTACACCGTGCATCTACCCCCAGACGGAGTTGTCATGACTACCAAACTAGCCGAAATCCTAGGTGTTACTCCTGGAGATACCCTAACCGTGGAAGTCCTGGAAGGAAGCCGTCCCGTGCGTCAAGTTCCTGTAGTCGGCTTGGTGGATGAACTCCTCGGTGTCTCAGTATATATGGATATCCATGCCCTCAACCGACTGATGCGAGAAGGACAAACTATTTCTGGTGCTTACCTCTGTGTTGATCCTCACCTTGCTAGTCAGCTTTACTATCGCCTCAAACGTCTACCGGCTATTACCGGTATTAGCACCCGTGAAGCTAGCCTGGAAAGCTTTGAGGAGATTATTGCTAAACCTCTGCAAGTCTTCACAGCAGTACTAGTAATTTTTGCCTGCATTATTACCTTTAGCGTAGTCTACAACTCAGCACGGATTGCCCTATCAGAAAGAAGACGAGAATTAGCCAGTCTCAGGATTATGGGATTCACTCGTGCTGAAATTGCCTTGATTCTCCTAGGTGAACAAGTTATTCTTACCCTACTCGCCCTTCCAATTGGTTTTGGACTCGGATACGGTTTAGTTGCTTTAATGTCTCTTGCCTATAATTCTGAACTTTACCGTTTTCCCTTAATTCTTACTAAATATACCTATGCTTTTACATTTGTTATCGTAATAGTAGCAGCATTCTGTTCTGGGTTAATTATCCGTAGACAGCTGAATCGTCTGGACTTAATCGCTGTTTTGAAAACCAGGGAATAAGCATCAACATGGTGATAGTTAGTAAGCTATCAGTTATCAGCTATCAGCTATCAGCTAATGCTTACAGTAGTAATTAAATAGTAGTAATTAAATAGTAATAATTAAATAGTAGTAATTAAATACTGTTGCGATCGCCTTTGGCGCGGCTTCGCCGATCGCACAATCAATTCCGCGATTTGAGACACTTCATGAAGCACCTTCCTCAACGGCTAACTTACCTTATGGTTGGAGTTGGCATCATCACAGTAGTTGTCCTAGGATTTCGTCCTGCACCGATTCGGGTTGATCTAGCCGAAGTTAAACGCAGTAGTTTGCAAGTAACAGTGGATGGAGAGGGAAAGACCCGTATCCGCTCCCGCTTCGTAGTTTCAGCTCCTGTCGCCGGTCGGCTGGCAAGGATTAAACTAGATGAAGGAGATAAAATTAAACAAGGCGCAATAATTGCCCAAATTGACCGCCTTCCTCTAGATGCAGACGTCCGAGAAGCTCAAGCACGACTAAGGCAATGGCAAGCAGAGCGTGATGGGGTAGCAACCCAGCGACCAAAACCAGAAGCTTTATTCCAGGCTCAAGCCCGCATCCGGTCAGCAGCAGCCCAACAGCAAGAAGCTCAAGCTCGCGTCCAGCAAGCATTAGCAGCACTAGAGCAAGCAAAACGCGATCGCCAACGCTCCCAACAGTTACACATTGATGGCGCAATCTCTCGTAAAGAGCTCGAAACAGCTCAATTGCTAGAAACTACCCGCCAGAGGGAATTAGAAGCAGCCCAACGGGAAGTGGATAGTGTTGCCGCTGAAGTAGTAGCCGCCAAAGAAGCCCGTGCCATTCTAATTGCCGAACAGCGAGACCCTGACTATTTACTTGATGTCTACAATGCTCGCATTGCCAGTGTTCAAGCCGAACTTGCTAAGCTAGCTGATCAAGCAGCCCGTGCTGAAATTCACTCCCCAATTGATGGTTATGTCCTACGAGTCAATGAGGAAAGTGCTCGATATGTAGAAGCCGGCACCCCCCTGTTGGAACTAGGGAATCCTGCCGACCTAGAGATTGTCGTTGATTTGCTTTCTACTGATGCGGTCAAAGTCAAGCCAGGAGCAAAAATGTTCATTGAACATTGGGGGGGAGAGCGCACCCTAAACGCTCAGGTGAAGTACGTCGAACCCTCAGGTTTTACTAAAATTTCAGCTCTTGGGGTAGAAGAACAGCGAGTGAATGCGATCGCTAATTTTGTAGATTCCCCAATTCCTTTAGGTGATCGCTACCGAGTAGAAACACGGATTGTAGTTTGGGAAAGCTCAGATGTGCTAGTCGTTCCCTTAAGTGCCATTTTCCGCTGCGACTCACAACAAAATAGCTCCCAGTACTCCATTGCCCAAAATAGGGATGATTTGTCTGTCTCTGGAACAAGGAAAACACAGGGAAGTAAGCAATTTTCAGATCATCAAGGGAGTATCCAGCGCTCCAATTTCCAGACCTGGTGTACATTTGTGGTGGAAAACAACCAAGCCAAGAAACGTCAGATTATAATTAGTCAGCGCAGTAATCTTGAAGCAGTGATTCAACAAGGACTTCGAGAAGGAGAAATAGTCATCTTGCATCCCACTGAACAAATTCAGGAAGGAAAACAAGTTGCACCCCGTTGACTAGCTATCGTTTCACTAGTTATCATATATAATTTAAATTTCTATAATTGACATTTCAAATGTTAAACTTAATTGATAGTAAAAGCGATGGGCCTTGGTGAATTTAGGTATAATTTCAAATTACCGTACGCTAAATCAACAATCAATCAGCAACGCCAGAAATGCTATAAGTCAATCAACATTTAACGGGCATATTTTTTCTTCAGCGCTCTTCATCAACCTTCAACCTTTAACCTTCAACCTTCAACCGTTAGTTACAATTGCTCCAGGTAACTCAACAGGTCTGCCATATCTCCAGTTTGAGGTTGAAACTTAGGCATTGGTGGTGTTCTACCACTGATCACTTGCTGAATCAGGCTGACGTCAGACTTTCTCTTAGAGATATTCAGTAGACTTGGTCCTACATTACCATCCCCGTTGGCTCCATGACACCCAGCACAGTTGATTTGAAAAATAGCATTACCTCGGACTGGATCACCGTTCAGGGACAAAACCTTTTGTACATAAGGATCCGAATCCTGCATCATGGGAATTCCGATCAGGCTAAGACTTATAGCAAGCAAAGCCACTAGTACTATCAAGGTGACTCGCCGCACTAGAACTCTAGGTTGGACAAGCTGGTTTTCCAAAGGATCTCCTGTCAAGTTGACTATCGATAAAGCGCTTGTAATCTCGATAAAACTGAACCATTGATTAAGTTGTGTTAAGCAATGATCAGTGAATACTTAGACTAAGTATTATTTTTATTTATAAACATAGCTTAAAATTTATGGAGTCATTAATCAAGATCTTGTGTTGTATTTGTATTATATGCTACACTATGTCTCCCTCTATATACCTGATACTAAGGGAATAGATCTAAGGTATACATTTTAGTATATAAGCTGGGATATAGGAAAAAGTACTCAAGTCAAGTCAGGGCTTAGGTCATTAGGTCAGAGCCTCCTAAGTGTGACTGAGCAATCTCAACCCATGGAACTCAGGATGCTTGATAAATTAGTGTTTGACCACCAGCAGCACCCTAAGGTTGATCAGACCTAGTAATATGAGAAACAGGTAAAAAAACTTAATTAGGAGACTTAGTGTGGTAGAACCGTTGCTTGTTGGGATTGTCCTTGGCTTAATACCTGTTACTCTATTGGGGTTATTTTTTGCTGCCTATATGCAATACCAACGGGGTAACCAACTTGGGGGTTAGTTTTTCCTTCCCATGAGCTGACCATTACCCCTGACCTAAACCAATGGGCAATAGAAGGTCAAGGCAGTATTGCCATAGACCTTCTGGCGACAAATTTCTAAATTGGGGATTGGTTGTGGTTGCCAGTAGTTAGAGCTATGCTCAACAGCTAACTCACCATCGCTGTCGAGGAGCTGGTATTGAGCGATCGCATCTAACACTGGCTGGTACAAATCACTAGCGTAGGGTGGGTCAAAATAAATGTGGTCAAACTGCTGAGGAGCCAAGGTTTTCAATCGCCTGACCACATCCCCCTGCAACACCCGAAATTCTTGCTGCGCCTGAGCCATCTGTTGCCAGTTCTGACGAATAATTGAGCAAGCTTTTGCCCATTTGTCAATCCCTATGACCAAAGCAGCCCCCCGACACAGAGCCTCAGCACCCATTGAACCACTACCAGCACATAAATCCAGCCATCGGCAATTCCCTACACTGCCTTGCCAAATATTAAATACTGCCTCCCGCACCCGTGCTGGTGTCGGGCGGGTAATTTGTCCTGGCAAAGTTTTCAGTTGGCGATTGCCGTAAATTCTCATCCAAAAACAGGACAGTGGGGAGCGTGCTGATTAAATCAGTAGTAGTAGCAGCATTTTAAATGAAGAATAATTGTCAGGCTTTGGTAGCAAGTGTACGATCATTGCAGTCACTCTTGACCTGAGCCACGAAATTAGACAAAATTTGTAGTCCTGTAGTAGAAGACTTTTCGGGGTGAAACTGTACTGCTACGACATTATTGTAAGCGATCGCAGCCGTCACGGTTTGACTCCCATGAGTAGTAGTTGCGGCTCGAATCCCAGGGTCAACTGGATCCACATAATAAGAATGGACAAAATAGACTCGGGGATTGCCCGATAAATGCTGCCAAATGGGACAATCTGGTTGAGTAAACTCTAGCTGGTTCCAACCCATATGGGGAATCGTAATACTTGGTTCTCGACGAAAGCGGCGCACTGTGCCAGGCACAATCCCTAATCCAGGTTCTGTGCCTTCTTCACTAGCCTCAAACAGAATGTGTAAACCTAGACAAATACCTAAAAAGGGTTTACCGCTGGCAATGGCTTGTTTAATCGGTTGCTCCAGGTTACGCGATCGCAAATGTTGTATCGCTGGGTCAAACGCCCCCACTCCCGGTAGTACCACCGCATCCGCCTGTTCTATATCTGCTGCTAAATCTGTCACTAAGGTAGTTGCACCAGCTTTCTGTAACCCTTTACAGGCAGAGTGCAGGTTCCCCATGTCGTAGTCTACAACCGCAATTACTGGCATTAACCTGCTTTCCCTTACATTTACATTGGAATATTCAAGCTATTTTTATTTTAATTGGTTCTGTTGAATGAACAAAAAAATCCTCCTGACATCCTTTCAAACCTGGCTACCGGATCAGGTATCTAACTCCTCTGATGATTTATTAGGAAAAATTTCTCAAATCACTGATTTCTCTGCTTCCCTGACTTTTCTAAGACAGTTGCCCGTTGATATTGCCAAAGCTAGTGCTCAGGTAATTGCCACAATTGATCAAATACAACCCGATGGGATTATTTGTTGTGGCATGGCTTGTAAGCGGAACAAATTAACCGTCGAATCCTGTGCTACTCGTGAAGATGCCTGCCTTCAAACCCCAGTGAACTTAGAGAAACTAGTAGCTGCCTTGAGTGGATGTGAGATTAGCCATGATGCTGGTAAATTTGTCTGCGAAGGACTCTATTACGAAGTGTTGAAGTATCTTGGAGACCATCACCTCAATACTTCTTGTATCTTTGTTCATGTACCTGTGCTGAATCTAGACAATTTGCCTGGTATCTTGGCTGATTTTAGGATAATTTTGGAACGAATGGCACAATAGACTTTGTCGCAGTTGTCGGTAACTTCAGATCGGGTAACTTCCGATCAGCACAGAATAATTGAGAAAAACATGATCACAAAAGCAATGCAGCGACTTCATGAGGGGGTTTCCCCCACTCGCGCTTTGCATCAAGACAATACATTTACAAGAAGCCTAATCAAAACAACCTTGGCCAATAGGCCACGCGATCGCGTTCAACTTGCCAACCTTGGCCTTTGGCCACGCTACGCGAACAGCCTTCAACCTTGTCCAATAGGCCACGCGATCGCGTTCAACCTGCCAACCTTCTACCTGCCAACCTGCCAACCTGCCAACCTACCCGAAGGGAACGCTAAAGGCGAACAACCCGCCAACCTTGGCCAATAGGCCACGCTACGCGAACAACGTTCAACTTTGAACAAATACAAACTTTAGTTAAGAAATATTGATGCTTATAGCAGTATCTATTAATACAGGTAAACAGAGCTTACGCAATTCAGCCATCGACACACTACCTGTAGGGGTTAAAGGGTAACTGTTAACACTACCTGTAGAGTTCTTGCGTAAGCCCTGCATCAGCTGTTTCGGTGCTCAATACTGATTATAGGACTGATTGAAAAACTTTTCCCTCGGCAATATTACTGAAGTTGGTTACGCTAATTAGCTCAAGTCATCTGTCTCAAGTTAGGTTTAGCTCCTCAATTCGCTTCCTCGCTTAAGTTCTGGTATTTCTTTTTCAATAGATATTGACAATATTGGTTCAATAAGACTTAAATTCTTTCCTTTTATAGACAAACATATCCATAGGGAACTTAGGCCCCCTAGAAAGACTATCTAGAAAGACTCCCTAGTAATACTCCCTAGTAGGACGCTCACTAGCTAGTACTCACTAGTAGAATCGGGCTTGTAATTTTACTTGTGTAGATGCTGTAGATGCTAAGAAATTACATTGGTGTTACTTAGGGTAGTACTTCTGGTGGTACTTCCAATGCAATTGCTCCGAGTAAACCCTTACGAAAATCCCCCAATAGTTGCCGCGCTGTACGTTCGATGTTTCCCTGATAGCGATAGTCGGCTAGACCATGTAAGTAATCTTCAGCGGTCAATGGGTTTGGGTCTAGTTGGTACCTCTTTTGTAAAGAAGACTTTAATAAAAAAGTGTACTCCTTCATCTTATCTAAATCTTTCAGGAATGCAACCAGTGCTGTTGCTACCCGTTGATTGTCGTAAGATGCTTCACCGATGTCATCACAGATAGCTAACTTGAGCGCCTGCTGCTGATTGTTTAACTTGGCAGGAATAACACCAGGAGCATCAAGTAGTTCGAGTTGGTCAGAAATACGTATCCAACGCAATTGGCGTGTCACACCAGGACGACGAGCACTTTCTACCACACGACGTCCCAAAAGTCGATTAATTAAAGCCGATTTACCAACATTGGGAAATCCAATTACCACAGCTCGGACAGGACGAGGTCGCATTCCCCGTGAGCGCCTACGTTGATTGATTTCCTCCCCAGCTGTCTGGGCTGCTTTAGCCACAGCTCGGATACCCTTACCCTGTTGAGCATTAGTGAAATAGGGGATATCCCCTTGCTGTTGAAACCACGATTCCCAAAGTTGGCGCATCCTTGGGTCAATCATATCCACCCGATTGATCACTAACACCCTAGTCTTATTGCCCACCCACTGGTCGGTTTGAGGATGATGAGTAGAGAGGGGAATCCGAGCATCCCGCACCTCTAATACCACATCCACTCGCTTCAACTGTTCCTTGAGTTCCCGCTCGGCTTTGGCAATGTGTCCGGGATACCACTGGATTGTCATTAGTCATTAGCCATTAGTCATTAGCCATTAGTCATTAGTCATTGCTGATTAGTCATTGGTCATTAGTTAATTGAAAATCGACCATTGACCATTGACAATTAACAAGCAAGCAATTTTATTTAGACCAATGACTAATCACAAATTAGGGAATAATCAAAACTGGGCAAGGGGATAAATTAATCACTCGATCGGCCACGCTATTAGCTATACCTTCATCTGTCAAGCCTAGCCCCCGAGAGCCCATGACAATTAAATTTGCCCCAATTTCGTCAGCCACATCGCAGATCACGAAGGCAGGCTTTCCTTCCCGCTCCAGGGTTTTGGCTTCAATGCCTTCCTGAGCAAATAGTGCTTTGGCACCGTTAAGCAGTTCTGTTACTACTTCAGGGGATGTCATTGCCTCGGGAGCAGCAGCTGTACCCTGGCCAGGGTCAGGTTTTTCAACCACTGACAGCAGATATAGATTGCTGCCGTACTTTTGCACTATGTTCCCAACAACCTCAGCAGCTTCACGGCTTTCTCGACTTGAGTCAATCGGAAATACAACGGTATTGAACATATCACAGATTTCCTCCAGGATCCGGACTCCGGTAAAATGTGAACGGTCTTAACAAAAGAATACCTTTTGTCCTGGTCATTCAGCTGGTGATTTACCAGTTAATGTACAGCGAACTCTCTGACGTCAAATCATCCGGCAAGACGGCTGATAGTCGGGGATTCGCAGGCAATAGCAATTAGGAGATTAATACTGTGTCCAAGAAAAGTGTAGCCAATTTAAGTGAATCAGATTTAGCCGGAAAAACGGTATTGGTCAGAGCAGACCTGAATGTACCCCTGGATGACAATGGCACCATCACCGATGATACTCGCATTCGTGCTGCTTTACCCACTGTTCAAGATTTACTTAAGAAAGGGGCAAAGGTAATCCTGTGTAGCCACTTGGGACGACCCAAGGGACAAGTGAAGGAAAGTTTACGTCTAACCCCCGTTGCTGAGCGTCTTTCAGAACTTCTGGGTCAACCGGTGACCATGTGTAAAGACTGTGTTGGAGACGAGGTGGCTGCCCAAGTTGGTGCTTTGGCAAATGGTCAGGTGGCTTTACTGGAAAATCTCCGCTTCCACGCTGGGGAGGAAAAGAATGACCCAGAATTCACCAAACAGTTGGCATCCCTTGCTGATTTGTATGTCAATGATGCTTTTGGAACAGCCCACCGGGCTCATGCCTCTACTGAGGGAGTCACCCATTACCTGAGTCCTTCTGTAGCTGGGTACTTGATTGAGAAAGAACTGCAGTATTTACAAAACGCTGTAGAAAATCCCGAAAAGCCTCTAGCTGCAATTATTGGCGGCTCTAAGGTGTCCAGTAAGATTGGGGTGATTGACACTCTACTGGAGAAGGTGGATAAACTGCTAATTGGCGGTGGAATGATTTTTACCTTCTACAAGGCCCGTGGTATGAGTGTGGGTAAGTCCCTGGTGGAAGACGATAAGCTGGATTTGGCGAAATCTTTAGAAGCTAAGGCCAAAGAGCGTGGTGTACAATTGCTGTTGCCCACTGATGTGGTTATCGCAGATAATTTTGCCCCTGATGCTAATTCCCAGACTGTCAGTATTGAAGCTATTCCCGATGGCTGGATGGGTTTGGATATTGGTCCAGATTCTGTGAAGGTGTTTCAGGAGGCTTTGGCAGATTGCAAAACTGTGATCTGGAATGGTCCGATGGGAGTGTTTGAGTTTGATAAGTTCGCCAAGGGCACAGAAGCGATCGCAAACTCTATGGCTGAGCTGACCAAGACAGGTGCATCTACCATCATTGGTGGTGGTGACTCAGTAGCTGCCGTGGAAAAAGTTGGTGTTGCTGACCAAATGAGCCACATTTCCACCGGTGGTGGTGCCAGCCTTGAGTTACTCGAAGGTAAGGTTCTACCTGGAATTGCTGCTTTAAATGATGCCTAACTATTTTTTAACCCATTGTTTTAAATAATAGTTTTCAATAGGGAGATAGCATTTCTGTCTCCCTATTTAGCATTGTCCCATAGCGGAATATTTTTTGCTGTTCGGATCAATCAGCATTAGTTTTTAGGATCTATTTGGAAATACTAGATTGGGACTAAGGGCGAAAAAGTCATAAAAAACAGACCATAGCGTAAACGTCACCATCAGTGATTTTGTCTTTGGTAAACCTCATCCAACCTTCAACTTTCAACTTTCAACTTTGAACTTTGAACTTTCAACTTTGAACTTTCAACTTTCAACTTTCAACTTTCAACTTTCAACCTTCAACCAAAAGTTATTCCCAACTTTGGAATTGATTCATCCAAGCTGTAATCTGATCACGGCGAGTTTCAAAGGTAGCGGCAATCCAGATAAACCCAATTCCCACAAACAGCGCTACCACCCATTTAGAAAATGGATAATCAACGCTAAAAATCAGTAGTTGGTAGATCGCATTAATTAAAAATGTTCCAGTCCCGACATAAAGAAATGCTCTTACTTTCATCGCCAATCCAGCAAAAATTAGCACTACACTAATTCCTCCAGTTAATAACCCAAGCAATTGAGCAGTCCAAAAGGAAACCAAACAAATAATACTAGTCCCGATTAACCGGAGATTGTGACGTATTTGTTTTTGGGGGGGTTGGCTTAGATAGGGATCGACTTGGGCAATATAGAGTAAGGATAAACTCAAGGGGAGAACATACCAAAGAGCAGCAGTTAAGTGTAGTTGTCCAAACCAGCGGAGCAACATCCAGTCAATTACTATTACACTGATAAAGGTAAACCGAATTTGCTGATTAAAAATTGCGAGAATAATATAGAAAGCTGCGATAATCAGCAAACTAGCTAAATTACCGCTATAGGGATTTTCGGCAATGGCAATCAGAGGGATTAAGAAAGCAGCGATTTGCCAAGGACGTTTCGACCAACCCCAATTTTCCCAAGGTAGGAAATACAAAAAGTAAGCGACTAAGGATGCGATCGCACCTTTCCAAGGCACTAATGGTCCCGATAACAAACGCGCCACAGGGGTATTGATCCAATACAGCCGCATCCCCCATGCTTCAGCAAAACCTAAATAAACCCAGATTTCTCCAAGCAGGCGATTGGACTGATTCCGTCCTTGAGAAATAGCATAGATAACTAAAAACGCGCCAGTACTAAATCCCAGCATCATAGCGGATTCAATCGGCTCAGTTGTTGCTGTTATCAACAAACAACTACTCCATACCCAATGGAGATGGGAAATAACCTTTAGTTCTTTGGGGGTAAAATGTAGATATCCTTTCAGCCAAGGAGACAATACCCGATAGGCGTACATAATACTAGTGCCAAGCACTGCCATTATAATCAATCCATCCCCTTTTGCTCCTCCTCCTAATTGGGATAATTGATAGAACAACAGTTGATAGGCAGAAACCGATATCCCAAATAGAGCAAGGTAAATTAGAGGTTTAAATTCTGCACGGCGACGCCCTACCCCAATCGCAATTATTGCTAGGGCAAAAAAGAATAAACCTGTCCAATTGGTAAAGGTTCCCCAACTTAAGAGCGGTCCTAAGCTACCGTATAGCAGGGGAATAATATGCCAGCTACTAGGTAGTTTGTCGAGATTAGATCGGCGTCGCCACCAATCTCCTAACAATTGAGCAATTAGTCCTAATACTGTATTAGCAACAGCTAAATAGATCAGTCGATGATCAAATAAGCCCAGCGCTTCTGTAGTTAAGAGTTCCACACTCCAACCAATCCCATAAATCGCCCAGTTGGATGGATAAGGAAAACTGCGATACGCGATCGCTCCTAAGGTCACTGCATTTACAATGAGCATAAACCATGTTGGTGACCCAAACCCAATGTAGACTATCAGGGAATAACAAGTCAGCAGAATTAGCTGAAAAATAAACAGTGTGATTGCCCACCCATCCATTGCTTGTGCATAGAGTTTTGGGAGGCTTGTTCGCGTAGCGTGGCCTTTTGGCCAAGGTTGGAGGGTTGTTTGTTGGAGGGTTGTTTGTTGGAGGTTTGTTTGTTGTTTGCCTTTGGCGTTCCCTTCGGGTAGGTTGGCTTGTTGATTTGAAGTTTTAAATTGTGATTGGTTATCCTGTATCTTGCTAACACGAAGTAACCAGCTTTGCCATAACCATAAGGTTAAAATAGCGATCGCTCCAACAACAAACCAATCTTCTCCGGACGGTTGGGGAAAGCCAGGGATGCCATCCCAAAGCAGGAACCCGACTAAGCTGATGCCACATCCTACGGTAATTGCTGCTGATGTTAATTGCTTTAAATAGCGGGTGTTAACCAACATCAGTGCTGTAGCGATCGCTAAACTGATTAACCGCATTCCTGGTATTCCTAGGATCAGGAATTGGGATAGGATGACAGCAACTACACTCAACCGGATCACAAACTTGTCTTGAGGGGGTTGCCAACTGCGATAACCACGTGCTATTCCAGTCAGAGATAATGGAGTGATTAGCCACAACAGACCCCATGCTCTCAGGTAACTATCTGGGTTAACGTCGTAGGCACTATAGTTAACACACAATAATAGATAACTCAGACCAGCTAAACTTAAACCTAAGTGCCAAGCACTCTCTCGCCAGATCTTGACATAGTCAGAAGTAGCGGGAATCTTTAAACTCAAGCTCCATTCTGCTAGCATCAGGGCTAATAAAATTGCTGAAAAGCCGCCTAGATGTAGGTTGGGAAAGAGATAGTTAATGGCACTGATAACGGTTGCGATCGCAGTACTATGGGTTAGGTAGACCCTTAAGCGCAGATGATGCTTAATCCCTAAGCTACACTGTCGCTGAGTCACAATCCCTAAAGTGATAGCAGAATTAATACCATTAATCGTGAGTAACAGGGGATTGGAAAAACACAGAGTAGTCAGATTAACTCCTATTCCTAGAGCAATGACTTCTGCAAATTCTGCCAGATCATGTTTTTTGCGCTGATATAACCAATCTGCTAACCCAACAATTAAAACCAGATAGGGAAACAGTACTAAACTCAACAATACATAGGGAGTTTCTTGGGAATGGGTTAACGTAGTTGCTGTTTCCAGTAGCCAGGTTTGTATTGATGGCGGAATCAATCGCCATGAAAGCCAAACCATCTGTAAACCAATGGCTAATATGGCGGCTAAATCGGAACGTCGCCAAAATTTTAGTAAACGATTGACAAATAACCACACCCCTAGCCCACTGATAATCATGGCTTGCCAAGGAAACTCAGCTGCTACACAAACTAGCCAACCCAGCACCAGCAAGCTACCCCCTAACCAAATCATAGGGAGACGGGGAGACGGGGAGACCGGGACAGATGGTGCCTGAGGCTTTTGGGATAGCCAGTAGAGAAACCAACCACACATCCCGATAGCTAATCCCAGTTGTTCAATATCGACACCTATGACAAAAATGGCTCTAAATAGCAGGATGCCGATGCCATAAACTAAGATGCGGAAGCCAGCAACATCAAAAATAAACGCTGAATTTTGCTTTGTCGATCTCGATTCTATATATAAGGTAGCGATGATGCTACCGATACCCAAATAGACTGCTCCTATGGGAAATCCAGGGATACCCCAACCCCAGTTTAGGTAACTCAGACCTAAATAATTAATAATGGGTAAGGGAAATGATTGTTGTTGTCGTAATCGTAAAAATCCGTTCCCGTAGCCGCGACCTAAGAGTATCGAACTTAGTACTATCGCACTTAGCACCACTGTCGCCACCGCTACCACTAGCCAATTTAAGGGATGACGCCACAAGCCAAAGCCATCCATTGCCCAAAAATTGACTGGGATCAGCAACACAGTGACAACTCGCAAGGTCTGAGCCGTTAACGGTAAATTCCCTTGTTTCGTTGTCCAAGCACTAATCCCCCAAAAGCTCAAGGTATAGGCAAGCAATACTCCATACTGTCCAGCAGCTGGGAAATTGTCCCATTGACTAGCAGCCAGTACCCCAGAGGATACCACCACCATAAACATACCCAGAAACAGCAACCAGCGGACACTGAATTCTGCTTGAAGGGATTGCCACATTTGAGCAATCCAGTTGGGTTTGTTCGGTTTGGGTGTCTCCGGTGCAAAGTCATTACTAGCTAAAGGTGACACTAGTTGAGGTGCTGGTTTCGCGACTGGTAGAGCAGACACCTTTGGATTTACACTAGGTTCTGGTAAGGCACAGGTGAGATGTTCTCGACACAACCGTTTAACAAAGGTTTCCTGGAGCAAACCCAAACTTAACCAAGCATCTAATCCCTCTAAAAGAGCCGGATGGGATGCTTTAGTTTTAAATATGATGTCGATGCTAGTCTCAGAGAGTAAACCTAGCTCTTGCCATAGGGCTAAAGCTTCCAACAGTTTAGACTGGGAAGTATTGGTTTTGAGGGCAATAGTGATAGAACCCTCCCGTGGCGATGACATAGGCAATATTCCTATTTAAATAGGAATGCAAGGGGGGCTGATTTAGGATACAGGTAGTTACTATTGTCTACTAAAGAGCCGGAACCTTGCTAGATACCACATTCCACCCCGTCAACTGTCACAATAGAATCTTTTGGTTGGCAGTGATGACCCTATTAAGCCTTGATGATCAGCACTATTGCACGTCTTGATCAATAGTCGTTAGCATAATTATTCCTGATTGATTATTGCGATTACCCTATACTATTTACTTAGATGTAAAGAATTGTAAATGCTGCTCAATGGCTCAACCCCTCAACCTTTTAACCTTACCGAAATTGCTCAATAAATTCTTATCTTTGCTCCCAGCATTAAGGCAGGAGATTTGGATTCTAGCAACCGGTCGATTGTTATTGCATATCGGTCAAGGGTTTACTTTAGTTTATGCCTCGATTTTTTTTGTTAATCAGATTGGTTTATCCGCCACCCAAGTTGGGATTGCTCTAGGGAGTTCTTCAATTTCTGGAGTATTAGGACGCTTGATATCAGGGACTTTGGCTGATTCCCAGTTTTGGGGACGCAAGAAAACTTTGCTACTCTCGGCAGCTGTTTCTGCTCTAGCAAGCCTTTGTTTAGCGTTTACCTATAATTTTCAAACTCTGGTTATTGCTAACTTACTGATGGGTTTAGGGATTGGTCTATATTGGCCTCCTACTGAGGCAGTGGTTACCGATCTAACCACTCCTGTTCAGCGTAATGAAGCCTTTTCAGTGACTCGTTTAGCTGATAGCTTAGGACTAGGATTGGGAGTTATTGGGGCAGGGCAGTTAATTGCTGCTTCTGGGAGTTACCGTACTTTATTTGTGCTAAAAAGTATTTTTTATGTGATTTTCTTCGTTGTCATTTATTTAGCGATCGCAGAAACAAATAACGTTCAAGAGGTGCCTCAATCCCCTACCCAATCCTGGAAACAAGCACTAAGCGATCGCTTTTTGATGATTTGGTTACTAGGGAATACTCTATTCACTACCTATGATGCTCAACTCAATAGCATTATGCCCCTCTATTTTGCCAATTTTGTTCCAGGAGGAGGAACAGAAACCGGATTAGCTCCAGAAACGATTAGTCTTATTTTCTTCTGGCATGTCGCCTTTAGTGCCATTTTCCAACTACCTGTTGCCCGCTTTCTAAACCAGTTTAAACGCACCAATATCTTGATGGTTTCTTTACTGCTGTGGTCTGGAGGATTTGTGTTAGTGTGGCTCACAGGAATTGTTGATAATCTGGCAGTTATTCCAGCATTTTGTGCTTTGTTACTCTTAGCCTTAGCTAAGGTAATTTATATCCCTTCTGCCTCTTCTTTGGTGGGGGATTTAGCTCCACAATCTTTGCGAGGAGTTTACTTTTCTCTTGAATCTCAGTGTTGGGCAGTAGGTTATTTTATTGGACCATCTTTAGGAGGTTGGGCATTGGATCAATCTCCAGAATTTACCAGTGGTTTTTGGTTAGTGACTGCTAGCAGTGTTGGGTTAGGTCTTGGGATTTTGTCCTATCTGGGCAAGAAGAGTCATGAGGTCTTAGGTGTTAGGCATCAGGCTTGAGGCTAATGGTGTTAATTTTTATGATGCATTATTGAGTAATAATGCATCATAATTTAGTCGTGAAGCATCAAAAAATTAAAATTATGATTTATTAATGAAGTTTTAAACTTTAATAGTGAAGCATTAAGCACCCTATAGGTTGGTTGAAAATTAGGCTTGATGTCCTAAAATCCGACACCTAACACCTAACACCTAACACCTATCATCTTTATTTTCCCATCAAGAGGTAAGGTTTTATGGCTCTATAATTGGAGCATAGCCAAAAGTAGATGCTTTGCCACAATCAAAGCATCTACCTTTGGAAGGAGTGTTGTTGTCTTCCCTGTTGAGAGAGTTGAACCGACCTTGCTAGCTTTGCTAAAAACCCTTATCGACATTATCAGGCGTTGGTGGTCGGAGTTTACCCTCCAGACCAAGCTAATGGCAGCAGCAACTCTGGTTGTCTCATTGCTCATGAGTGGCTTGACCTTCTGGGCGGTGAATACGATTCAGCAGGATGCTAGGATGAACGACACTCGCTTTGGTCGTGATCTCGGTCTCTTGCTGGCTGCCAACGTTGAACCTCATGTTGCGGCAAATAATTTCGACGAACTAGCTCGCTTTTCCAGCCGCTTCTACAGTAGTACCTCCAGTGTGCGTTACATTCTATATGCTGACGAGGATGGGGAAATAATCTTTGGTATTCCTTTCTCCGCAGCAGAAGTAAAGAATTCTTTAACCATTAAGCGTCGGATTGAGCTACCGGAGGGCTACGCCAAAAACTCTGATCAGCCCATGGCACGGCAGCACCTAACTCCTGATGGTCAAGTCACTGATGTGTTTGTTCCCCTAATCGACGAGGAAAACAAATACTTAGGGGTTTTAGCTGTCGGGATTAACCCTAACCCTACGGTGGTGGTTTCCTCCAATTTAACCAGAGATGTGACTATCGCTGTGTTTATCTCGATCTGGGTGATGGTGATTTTAGGTGCAGTGGGCAACGCCTTGACTATCACTAAGCCCATTAAAGAACTACTAGTAGGGGTGAGAAATATTGCTGCTGGTAATTTCAAGCAGCGGATTGAGATGCCTTTGGGAGTAGAACTAAAGGAATTGGTGTCTAGCTTCAATGACATGGCAGAGCGTTTAGAACGCTATGAAGAGCAAAATATTGAAGAACTTACTGCAGAAAAAGCTAAGTTAGAAACTCTAGTTTCCACAATTGCCGATGGTGCTGTACTGATTGATACCAATTTTCAGGTAATGTTAGTCAACCCGACAGCAAGGCGGATTTTTGGCTGGGAGGAGGAAGACATTATCGGTAAAAATGTCTTATACCATCTTCCTGATGTGGTCACAATGGAACTAACACGACCGCTTTATCAAATGGCTACAGCGGAGAAAGCGACAGAAACAGAACGGGAATCCCGCGAAGGTGAAGAGTTTCGTATTACTCTGAGCAAACCGGTCTCTCGCACAGTTCGCATTCTGCTAAGTAAGGTACTCAACCAATACCGGGAAAATATTAATGGAATTGCTATCACTGTTCAGGATATTACCCGTGAGGTGGAGCTTAATCAAGCAAAAAGCAATTTCATCAGCAATGTTTCCCACGAACTCAGAACACCTCTATTTAACATTAAATCATTTATCGAAACCCTCCACGACTACGGGGAAGAACTTAGTGAAGCTGAACGCAAGGAATTTCTTGACACGGCTAATCGGGAAACTGACCGACTAACCCGTCTAGTTAACGATGTCCTAGATTTATCACGGTTGGAATCTTGTCGAATTTATCAACTTGAACCCTTTGACATTGTTCGACCTATAGAGCAAACCCTGCGCACTTATCAGCTCAACGCTCGTGACCAAACTATTGAACTGGCTCAGGAGATTGAACCAGATTTACCACCAGTTATGGGTCACTACGATTTGTTGCTCCAAGTCTTGGCTAATTTAGTGGGCAACTCCTTGAAATTCACTCAGTCTGGTGGACGAGTGGTAATTCGTGCTTATCAATTAGAAGCCGAACTCAAGCCCCAAGAAGGAAAAGGGAGGGTGCGAATTGAAATCTCTGATACGGGAATTGGCATTGCTCCAGAAGACCAACAGGCGATTTTTGACCGATTTTTCCGGGTAGAAAACCGAGTTCATACCCTGGAAGGGACGGGATTGGGGCTTTCAATTGTCAGAAACATTATCGAAAGACATCATAGCCGAGTCCACTTAGTCAGTGAAGTGGGAGTTGGGACAACATTCTGGTTTGATTTAGAGGTGTGTGAAGAAAAAAAAATTACGGTTAAAGAACATTTGCAAGTAGACACCTCACAGACAACACCAACCGACTCAGCGACTGCTAGCAATCTGTCAATTTCGTAGTGCTTAGTACTATCATGTCTAGTCGATTCAATGTTGACGGAGTACTAGTTAAATTAAACTTAGTTTAATTTAACTATTTGCCATCAGGGCTAGCAAAAAGCTAGCAGCGATTAATACCAATAGACCTAGTAAGGCTGGGTTTCTTTGACACCAGAGCCTGACCGATTCGAGTAAGCCACGCTGGGGATTATAAATCTGCTCAGGCTCTAAGGTACTTTCAGAACTATCGTCGTAAAGGGTACACTGCTTAGCATAGGGACGTTGGGGAAAGTTACAGGTATCATCAGCATGATAGGTACAGGTTTCACACAAGGGTGTATCTCCTGTGGTTTGGTGTAAGGTAATCCCCGGATGACCATAGGCTTTAAGGATTGCTCCACAATGGGGACAGGTAATCACCTTGCTATTGATAGGTTGATGGCATTTGGGACAATTGGTCATTAGTCATTAGTCATTTCTCAATAGTCAGGACTTACCCATTTGCCCCCTAAATCCCCCAATTCTGGGGGACTTTGACATCTTTACCCCCCAGAATTGGGGGGCTAGGGGGGCGAAATCAACTTAACCGCGTAAGTCCTGATAGTCATTTCTTAATCTTAACTGTCTTATACATCCAGCTGATTTCCCTTCTTTGCCTCTTTAGCGTTTAATCATGTCCCCGTACTTAATTATTTGCCCCGGTATCCATGAGCCCCAACTGACCCAGGATTTTTTAGCAAGCTTGGAGCTATCAAGTCCCTGGACTGAGAAAGTCTTAATTTTTCCAGCTCAGGACTACCCAGCTTACTCAGCTATTCATATTTTAGAGTTCTTGCAACGTCACATTGGTTTGGTGAAGACTCCCATAGTCTTGATCAGCTTCAGTGCTGGGGTAGTGGGTGCGATCGCAGCAGCTTGGGGTTGGCAGCTACTGGGAGGAAACATCCAAGCATTGATCGCTATTGATGGCTGGGGTGTCCCTCTGTATGGCAATTTTCCCATCCACCGGATTAGTCACGATTACTTTACCCACTGGAGTTCAGGGCTATTGGGGGCAGGGGAAGACAGTTTCTATGCTTCACCACCAATTGCCCATTTGGATTTGTGGCGATCGCCCAGATGCCAAGGCTGGTGGGTTCAGGTGCCTAGAGGTGAGCAACCCCCAGAACGAATTTATATCACTGCGGCTGAGTTTATTATCCAGTTATTGGTGATTTACTCAATAGACTTCTTCCAGAAGTCGGGAACAGGGAACAGGGAACAGGGAACAGAGAACAGTGGAGAAGAATTGACACAAAAACTATCAGAATAATACTTTTGCAAGAGCTCTAATTAAGTAATTAGCTAGATAGTAGAATTTGGTTGAGTATCATCAAGCTTGAACTATTGTGGAAGATCACGAAATAGTGACAATTGCTGAGTATCAAGCAACAGCAGAATCTTTCCGGGAAGGCACCTGGAATCACGATGTGTCTCAAAATCGCAACGCCTTGGTGGATGCTATGCCCCGTAATCCAGGCAAGATTCTGGATTAGGAGGTGGTCCTGGTAGAGACTTGGTTGCTTTTAAAGACCAGGGTCATCAAGTAATTGGTCTCGATGCTACACCAGCATTTGTGAATATGGCGCAACAAGTTTCAGGATGCGAGGTTTGGCAGCAATCGTTTCTGAGCCTCAAGCTGCCACCAAAGAGCTTTGATGGGATCTTTGCCAATGCATCCCTGATTCATATTCCTCGTGCTTCGATGGTTAGGGTACTTAAGGATTTAAAGCGATCGCTTGTTACCAATGGTGCCATAGTTATGTCAATGATTCGTGGTGATCATGAGGGTTATAGTGTTCGTCCAACCGGCTATCGCTATGTTGTAGGTTGGGAATATAAAAGCTTGGCTCCCTGTGTTGAACAAGCAGGATTTGATATTTTTGATTATTACTACCGCCCACCTGGTTTACCCTGTGAGCAGCAATCTTGGTTAGTAATTGTGGCCCTTAATCGAGTGCAATATTAGTGGGAAATAGAGTTATTTTCTTCTTAAATGGTAGATGTGACCCAGAACTAACCTACGCTTCTCCCCAACAAGATGAGCGTAAATAGTTAATTAATGAAACTATTAAACGTCAGTTTCAAATATCGCTAGTCGTAGCCGATCGGCTGACTCTTCTATTTCCGCCAAAGACTCAAGGCTAACAACTACTTTCCGTTCAATTCCTAAAATTTCCGCTGCTCGATCAACAGCTGCTTTTTCTTTATCGTGGTACACTCCATCAGCACGGCTCATTTTTATGGCTTGATATAACATAGAATGGCCGACATTTATAGAAAAATCATAATGAATAGCGCTCAATAACTGTTCGATGTCGGCATTTTTCCCATCGAAGTTTACGACATTTTATTCTAGGAGGTCAGATGGTGTTCCCATCTGCTGCTGTTCTTCCATAAACCAATCGATTTCTTCCTGTGCTAACTCCCCATCAGCACTAGCGATCGCGACTACTGCTCTGAGATAGTTCCTCGCCACATCAACATTGATAGGTGCAGTGACGTTGTATTTCCTCTTGGCATATCCCGTCATTTCAAAACTTGTTTCAGTGGTCATTATTTTTGTTTCTAGAGTAAACTTCGCCGCTAATTCTAGCACACCTTGCCCACTTCACAATCTATTACTTAATGATTACGTCTTTTGATTGAGAGCAAAACTATCTAATTTGGCTTGATAAATTACGCTTTATATGCATCTCTAACATAAGACTGATGTTCCGTTAAAGATAGTGCCAACTCTATAGCAGTCATCAAACTAAAACAAATTTCACAAACAATAACCAATAAACTTAAAAAATAACACTTTGATTTAGGACTACTAAAAATTATCTTTAGATTCTCTTTAGGACTTAGGCATTGATAATTTTACGGAAATATGAAACAATATTGATGCATATGTTATTGCCCTGTGGGTTGTGATTTAAAGCCAATCTTAACCTAGATTCCAGCCCGAAATTCTACCTTAGAGGGTGAATGAATAAGAACATCACGACACCAAATACTATTTGCTGTTTTATTGCTGGACCTCTCCAATCCCCTTCCTTACTACGTGCAATCAAACGTCTAGGAATTTCTGTCTATGGGCAACCACCGATGGCTCCCCTACCAAAAACAATAAGTGTTCTTAAAGATGCCCAAGCGATATCTTTGATGCAAAATAAAGATACCGCAGTCATGATCAACTGGGAGGCAAGTCTCTCTTTTATTCTTCAGAATCTCCCAAAAGAACGTTTAAATCAAGTTAATACATTTAAAAATAAAGCAATCTTCCGTCGGCTATTCAAAGACTTGTATCAGGACGTATTTTATCAGGAACTGACAAGGAATGCTTTGGAGGATTTTAATTTTCCACGAGAAATTGATAAAGTAGTACTTAAGCCCAGCATAGGAACTGACTCTATAGGCGTTCGTGTTGTCCATGGACAACAGGAATGGTATCAGGCAGTAGATTTGGTTCTTGAAGATATTGATAGAGCCACAAAACAAATGAATTCTACTGTTTTAAGCGACTCTTTTTTTCTTGTAGAGGAATTCGTAGATGGGGAAGAGTTTGCCTGCGATGGTTTCTGGGACAAAAATGGCCAAACCATCATCACTGGTATTTATCAGCATCCTTTCCTATCAAACTCCGATGTAAGTGACACAGTCTACTATACATCGAAGCAAGTAGTAGCTAAAACAATTGAACCGACGATGGAAGTGATGAACTATATTGGAGCTAAGCTTGGTATATGCCGTTTTCCCTTTCATTTTGAATTTAGACTATCTAGTAATGGAACTCTCTTCCCTATTGAGTTAAATCCCTTGCGCTTTGGAGGAGATGCTCTACCTGACACTATAGAGTATGCTTTTGGTTTCAATCCCTATGAGCTTTTTTTCACCGATAAATCGCCAGATTGGAATTCCCTACTAGCCAATCTAGACACTTCTAAGATTTATGCCTCTATTATTGCTGGTTTACCACCCCACTATACTCCCGAAAAATATCTTATTGATCAGGAATCATTCCGCAATATCTTTGGGAATCGACTACTGAACTATTTACCAAGCGATCCGACAATTAGTCCCTTTTTTGGGGTGGCGCATATTGTTGCAGATAGAATTGAAGATGTGCTTGAGTACTTGCACCTTGAGTTTGATCGTTTTCTCCATCCATGTTTTGAACCTACTCCAATTAAATTAGCGTTATAGTTCAATCTCAAGATTGAAAAGATTTGTCTATATCCATTCTCTATGCCATGAGGTACAAAGGGATCCCCCTAAATCCCCCTGATCAAGGGGGACTTTGAGGTTGAAAAGCGTACCTCATAAATCATAGAAACGCTATAAATACCAAAATAGAGTATTGACTATGGCATTTACAGTAGCCCTTACAAGATTTTAAATAGGAGCAAAAAAAATGACTATTACACCAGAAGATAATTTTCAAGTTCGTCCCATGACCAAAGATGATCTTAAAATTGCCTTAAGCTGGGCAGTATCTGAGGGGTGGAATCCAGGTATTGATGATGCTGATAATTTTTATGTTGCCGATCCTGGGGGATTTTTAATTGGAGAATTAAATGGTAAACTTATTAGTTGTATTTCCGTAGTGCGATATGAACCTCAATTTAATTTTATTGGTCATTATATTGTTAAACCCGAAGAACGTAAAAAGGGATTTGGGTTAAAAACATGGCAAGAAGCATTGAATTTCATTTCTGGGCAGCCTGCTGCTCTAAATGCTGTCTTAGAACAAGTTAATAATTATCAAAAATTGGGTTTCCAACCTGATCATTATCATTTCCGTTATCAAAGAATAATTGTCGGCACAATTTCGCCAGATGTCAGGGATTTAAAGTCTATTGATTTTGAGCAACTTTGTCGTTATGATCGGCGATATTTTCCTATTAATCGTCCTCATTTTCTTTCCACATGGATTAACCAACCTCATGGCCAAGGGTACGCTATCCTTAACGATGGTGATTTGGTAGGTTATGGAGTAATTAGAAAAGCTACAGATGGCTTTAAAATTGGTCCTATTTTTGCAGAAAATGAAGACATAGCAGAAAAGCTATTCTTAGGTTTAGCTACTTATGCTGAAGGAAGTCCTATATATGTAGACGTTCCTAATCTTAATAAATCGGCTATTATCTTATTTGAAAGTTATCAAATGAACCCTATATTTGAATGTATAGCCATGTATACAACAGAACCCCCTAATATTGATTGGCACCAGGTTTTTGCTGTTACTAGTTTGGAATTAGGTTGAATTTTATATTCCCAGATAAGTGTCAAGGATTGCACACAAATTCAAAATTTATGCAGTCAGTTTATGATAAATGTAAAATAAGGTATGGTGGTTGTTGCTATTGCGTTAAGTGCCTTTTATGTGCTGTTATATCGCTACACAAATCAGAACGATATTATTATCAATATTCCCACGAAAAATCGACGGGGGAAACAAGACTTTAAAAATGTAGCTGGCTATTTGGCAAGTTTAGTTTTTGTGCAAGGGAATCTGGACGGTAATACAACTTTTAAAGAATTGCTGGTGCAAGTCGCTCAGACGGTTTACCAAGCCCTGAAACATGAAGCTTATAATTATCCCTTGAGTCAATTGGTCAAGCAGTTGAAACTGAAAAGTAATTTCCGTCATGGTCTGGTTTCTTCTGTGATGTTTAATTGGCGAAAACTAGAGTGGTATGAGACAGAGTCTCAAGAGGGATTACTTAAAATTGAGCCTTATCTGTTGGAAGAACAACGTGGCGCTCCCTATGACCTCTCTGTAGAAATGATTGAAGTTGGTCATCAGTTGAATGTTCGATGGAATTATAATAGTGATTTATTTTATCCTGAAACTATAGACCGGATTGCGAGGCATTATATGACCTTGTTAGAGGGGATTGTAGCCAATCCAGAAACGCCCATTTTTAAATTGCCGTTGTTGACTGAATCTGAACGTCATCAGTTATTAATTGAGTGGAATAATACTCAGGTGGATTATCCCAAGGATAAGTGCATTCATCAGTTGTTTGAGGAACAGGCGGAAAAAATACCCGATGCAGTAGCGGTGGTATTTGAAGACCAAAAATTAACCTATAGGGAGTTGAATTGTCGGGGTAATCAATTAGCACATTATTTACAATCGGAGGGAGTCGGACCAGAAGTTTTGGTGGGCATATGTGTACAGCGTTCTATTGAGATGGTGGTGGGATTGTTGGGCATTCTAAAAGCCGGTGGGGCTTATGTTCCCCTAGACCCAGGTTATCCTCAAGAGCGCTTGGCTTACATGATTGAAGATACTCAAACTTCAGTGCCTGGCTGCCTGACACATCTGTGTGAAACCAAGACGTATCAGGCTCGACACTGTAACGACTGAATCCGTGAGAACCAGATGCGATTGACATGCAGTCACGCTACGCGAACGTAAAAATCCTGACGAGC